>JBDLIO010000309.1:0-4279 GCA_039714865.1 Acidobacteriota bacterium
CAGGATTACCAGGCTGGCTGCTACTGCCAATCTCTTCCAGGTATGCCTGAAACCAGATCCCCTGGCCGGTCTCTCTTCGTTCTCCGATTCATCAATTCCAATCACAAATACTACTGAATCATGGCAATTTGAACCAGATGCCGATGCGGCCATCGTCCTGGCCGATTGCGTCCCCATTCAAGGCGATACCGAATACCACCTCGGCGGCAGGTTCTTCGTGCAAGGGTCACAGCCCGGGGACCCCCATATCCTGATCAGCGCCATCCTTTTTGACGGCCCCGACTGCACCGGCTCCGTTCTGACGAGCCCCTCGACCAACAATATCGCGCTGACTGACCAATGGTTCATGAAATCGACCACCCGATTCACCCCGGCCGAGGCGGTTTCTGCCCATTTTCGGATCAATGTCTTCAATGACACGACCGACGCTTTTCAAGTCCACGGAGATACGATGTTCATCATCGACATCACTCCGGTATTTAACGATGGATTCGAGAGTTCGGATACCAGCGCCTGGTCGATCACCGTTCCGTAGGGATCTCCCTTCTCACCGGTTACACTGGAGGCATCGGCGGGAGGAGATTCGTGCGACAACACCTCTTGATCTGCTGGGCGACGGCCCTTTCCATTCTGATGATTGCCGGGCAGTCAACGGCAGAAAGCACGATCGTTCTGACCTATGACGATCCCTGCCCCCGATTTGCCGAGATGGGCCGCAACGAGACCGTCAAGGTTGCCGGCGTCACCGTCAGCCTCGAACCTCTCTTCATGGGCACCTGCACCTACCTCAAGGAGCAGATCACCTCCGCCGTCGAAACGAAGAAAAAGGCGATCGAGGGTGAATTCGAACAGGCGGCCCAGGGAGCTGCCCAGGAACTCTACGTCGATTTCCAACACTGGATGAAGGAAATCGTCGCCGCCAAGCTCAACATGAACACCAACGATCCCCGGTTCGAGAAGCACTTCGTTGAGTGGATGGACCGTCCCGACCGCGAGATCGAGTTCTATATCAACGCCTACCTCCAGGACCAATATCCGCGAGTCCACGAATTGGTCCGGCGCTGCCAGCAGGACAACTCGGGCGAGATCATCGACGGCCTGCAGACCCTCTGGCAGGAAGCCCGAAAGAAGCTGGCGGCGCTCAACAAGGCCTACAAAGAGATCGAGGCCAATCCCAATACGCCCTATACCGACATTCTGATCGAACACGGCGTCTCCGGACCCTACCTCGACCGGTTCCAGGCCGGCGAACACAAATTCAGGGTCTTCAACAACAAGTACGAGATCGTCAAGGCCGCCAAGGTAATGTACGACGCCTTCGAGGCCGAGGACCACCGTGGCAAGATCGGCGGTCTCTTCAAATTGCTGGAAACCGTCGGCGACATCGCCTATCGAAGCGATGTGCCAGGCGTCTCTCTCTTCGGACAGATCATCAAGGCCTACGGACAGCTGGCAACCGAGATGCTCAATCAGATCGACGGTCTGGAGCGCCTCATCCGGGCCCGCGAGGGCTTCTGCATCGGTCTGGCAACCCATACGATCGAAAAAGAGCGAAACAAGACCTTCATCGCAACCTTCGGCCACGGCATCCGTGCCTGCCCGATGGACCCGGAACGCCCACTGCTCAAGGACATCTTTCAGCAGGCCCAGCCTGAAGACATCAATCAGTTGTATTTCTGGATCGAGGGCTCAAAGAGCTGGATCAAGGGCCAGGCCAAGGGCGGCGGCATGGACGGAGTCCGGCGCGCCCAGGCACTGATTCGCGACGGCGCCTCGATCGGCTTCACCAGGCTCCAGTCGAAGGATACGGACCTGCCTACCATCTCGGCCTTCTACAACACTCCCTACAGTGACTCGACGCACGGAGTCGGCCTCGAAGGCCTGTGGAGCGAGGCGGTGACGACGATCGACGCCATCGGCCTCAAGCTGGAGAGCCTGGGCCGAGGTCTCTCTCCGGTACCGGGCGGGGGCTGCAGCATCGAAGACCTGAACTCCGCACTCTCGTCACAATGCGCCGTCAAACCGGAACATTTTCCCTCCCGGGGAGAGGCTCGAACACGGCTCACGATCTCCTTTGCCATGGGCTACATCGCCAAACACAACCCCAAGGCCCTGCCCAACCGGCGCAGTATCGGCGCCTACGAGCGCTACCGCACGATCCACCGATGTCTCAAGCCTCTGTCCGTGCTGGTGATCAACGGGCGGATTCGGGAGTCGGGGCGCCTCACCGAACTCTGCTCGGCTTGCGCCGACGCCGAGGTCCGCATCCAGCCGATGGGTGGATTCGAGTTGCCGGGCTGCGGAGTCCGCCAGGCGGACTCCGCGGGGAACTTCACAACCCGCATCTACACGCGGTCCTCCAACTGCTCCGTCCGCCTGTCCGCCCTCCTGGGCGACCGGCGGAGATCGGAGACGATCACCATCAACCGCCAGGTCGTCTCCATGGACCCCTACCCCTTCGGCTTCCTCGAAGAGACCTTCATCATCCAGGTCCCAACTGACGACCAGGGGGCTCAACCCCCACAACCGAATGTGACCCCCCTGCCGACGCCGACACCGACACCGACCCCTGTGCCCCGCGTCGTCGTGCCCGACCTCGGACGAATGACGATGGACAAGGCTCGAGCAGCGGTTCGAGCGGCAGGACTGATCCTCGGCGCCCCGCACAAGGGTGATCCGGCGCCGGTCGACGGCCTGACCTACCGGGTCCAGTTCCAGACACCGAAGGCCGGAAGTACGACCGAGCACGGGGCTCAGGTCGAGGTCACGCTGTTCGACGTGCCTGTTCTGCGAGAAGTCGAGGTCCCGGACCTGATCGGCATGACCAGCGAAGAGGCCAGGGCGGCCCTCGGCGATCTCAACCTCACGGCCGACATCGAAATCACCAACACCGCGGCAAAGCCCCAGGACGCCTTTGTGGTCTATGCCCAGGCGCCCCTTCCCGGGACCCTGGTCGAGCCGTGGTCTGATATTCACCTGAAAATCTGGGGACGCTTCGATGCGGCCCCGAATGCGATCTCTCCGACCCCGACCCCGGTGCCGCCATCGCCCCTGCCGACACCACCACCGGCACCGACAGAACCTCCCAGGCAAGCAGAACCCCCAGCCGGTGACACCGGTGCAGCCCCACCGGTGATCGTCGAGCACGAACCGCCTGCAGGACCCAACTGGGATCTCGCCGGGCGCTGGGACTCCACTCGGGGGGCTATCTTCGACATGATCGATGACGGCGGCGGAAATTACACGGGCAGACTCGTGCGCATGTACCGGCAGATGAAAGCCTTCCACCTCGTGCCCGGAGACCGGATGTTCTCCGCCGTCAAGGCCGGTCCCAACCACTACGCCGTCAAGACCTACGTCAAGATGGGCGACGGCAGTTGGCGAACCATCGGACCCATCACCGTCATCGTCGATGGCGAGACCGCCCGGGCCGCCCGCCTGGTCTGGAAACGGGTCAAGAAGGACAGATGACTCGATGCCTGATCGGTGACAGGACCCCGGCCCACGGACAACCCCAGAATCCAAGAGCGCCCCTCTCCGATGGGACGTGCAAACCTCCCTTCGACAAACCGCGTACCATAGCGCCATGAAACGATTCCCTTTCCTTCTGTCAATCGCCTTGATCCTGGTTCCGGCCGCGCCATCGATTTCATCAGTTGAAGATATTCCTGATCATTGGTTGACGGTCGCCGAGAAGAATTCCTTCGAGATCACTGCAAGCCACGCACAGACTCTCGAGTTCCTCGAACGAGCGGCGGCAGAATCGGAGATGATCCAGCTCACGACATTCGGAAACTCGGGGCTGGGGCGAACGCTGCCTTTGGTCATCGTTTCCAAAGACGGACTGTTCACCCCCGAGGCCGCCCACGCTGCAGGCAAACCGGTTGTGCTGATCCAGAGCTGCATCCACCCTGGAGAGGTCGACGGAAAGACGGCGTCGTTGATGATGCTCCGGGACCTGGTACTCGGCAAGAGCATCGACCTGCTCAATGCCGGTGTCATCTTGTTTGCACCGATCTACAACGCCGATGGGCACGAGGATGTCGCTCCGACCAACCGGGCCAATCAACATGGTCCCATCGGAGGAATGGGATTCCGGACGACGGCCACCGGTCTCGACCTCAACCGTGACCACCTCAAACTGGACAGCGCGGAGGCTCAAGCTCTGGCGTCACTGGTCAACCGGTGGCAACCGCATCTCCACGTCGACAACCACGTCACCAACGGATCCCACCACCACTGGATCCTGACGTGGTCCCGGGCCGAGGCGCCGCAGTTG
>JBDLIO010000310.1:0-4272 GCA_039714865.1 Acidobacteriota bacterium
CGCAGCGGCGAAGCGCCAGAAGAGGTGCATGTCTTCCGCGGGTTCAAAATCGGTCCGGAAATCACCGACCTGATCAAACACGGATCGTCGGACAACAAAACCGTTGGTGTGAATGGTGCCGGTGCCTGGAGTCAATAATGTCTCGAGAAACCGATCAGGAGGGACCGGGGCAACCAGGGTCAAGAGGGGCGGATCCACTATTTTGGTCACGTCAATTTTCGGCGCCTCGGAGTGAATCATCCCGACCGCTTCGTACACGCCGTCAATTTCGGGTTGGGCCTCCAGGAGAGTGACCGGGGAGTTGAATCGATTCGGCAACGCCACATCGTCCGCGTCCAAGAAACTGATGAGTGCCGCCCCCGCGTTCTCAATCCCGAGATTACGTGTTGCAGCGCCGCCACGGTTCTCTCCGTTCGCGTGTTGCAAAAGGGTCACTCGGTCATGGCTCAGTTCAAGCTTCCGACAGACCTCCAGCGTTTTGTCCTGGGATCCATCCTCAATGATCAGAACCTCTTGAACTTCCGGCTCGGCCAAGACTGATCGAACGCTCTGGGCAATCGTGTGTTCCGCATTGTATGCAGGAATAATCACACTGACACCTTGAGGTGGTCCTTCGATCACCAAAGGGGATGCCGTCAGGCCGGACTTACTTGTCATGGGATGAAAGTACCATTGTCCACGTCCACCAAGTGGTGTCGTCAATCTCCATCGAATATGAAACCTCTGAGGCAAAACCCCAGGAGGTGATCAATATCAACTGCCATCTATGAGAAATATCCATCAAGGGTTGAGATAGCCATGTCTTGATGCTTTTTGCCATTCGTCATCTTTCTTCGCCATGTTTCTCTTCATGTCAGCCAAGGTCCCGTCTTCGTGTGCCTGGGCCGCCGCCAGAAGGCCATCCCAGACTCGATCCGCCTCGTACATCATCGAAAATGGGCGAAGATCATCGTCCAGGTCCAAATCTGTCGAACAGATCAAGGGCAGTGAAAATGCACGGCTCAACATCAGGCTGCTCGGCGCCGATGTCTGGTTGTATCCCCATTCATCGATGACACTGCGGTCGATCAACGGCAAGATACAGTCCGCGGCGGCGACCCCTACGAAAAACTCCCGATGGGAGAGATAGCCCTTCTAGGCTTCAAAGACAATCTGATCTGGTGATGCAGACTCAGCCGCCACTTCCCTCAACCATCGGCCTTGCTCAGTCGAGGTGTCACCCAAGACCCTGATGACAACCCGGTCCATCAGCGGAGAACTGGAGAGGTGGGGAAAAACCGCTGCGAGGCTTTCATAGTTTCGCCTGGAACATACCGATCCGGGGATCACCACCGTCAATCGACCGGTCTGGGCCGTCGATTCCACCCGGTCTGATTTTTCACCGGAAGTTCCGTACAACATCGGAAAGAAGACTGAGACCTTGGGATGGGTCGCAGGAGGCAGCGTTTGAAATGCTCGTTCTTTCAGTTTCGAAGACAATACGATCAATTTCTTGCTCCGCAACAGCAACAGCCGGCCCAGGAAGCCCAGGGACTTTTTCCGGCCGAACCCGAGATCATCGAGGTTGTGAAGAACGACGGAGAGTGGACCGATGGTGACCATCGCCGTCAACCACAGGGACCGACAATTCAGCGTATTGACGGTGACCAAATCCGCCTTTTTCCGCAGTTGCTCTTTCAAGACCGCAAACAGCATACCCACGGATCCGCCGGACAGCACTGTGAGTCGAATCCGATCCTCGAGAGTCAACAGAAGCTCGAGATCCCTGTTGGATTGGTGAACCACGACACTGACGTCGATCCCTTCCTCGAGCAGAAGCAGGCACTGTGAAAACAAGACCCATCCATGATCCGGACTGAGTTCCACGAGGACAGCATGTCGGTGTCGATGATTCACTGCTGACCCCTGTCTACTGCAATTCCCTCTTGAGAGCACCAATGTGTCGCTCGGGGCACCGGATCAGGTCACGGTGATAGGAGGTCCAAACCCTGGACTCTCCTGCGTCACGGGCCATGAGGGCTTGGTCGAGGGCCCGCAGTGCGGCGTGCACATGGCCTCCGTCCAGCTCCAACCGTGACACCAGCAACCGGCCGCGGACGAATGCCGGTTCCAGTTCGACCGAACGCGAGGCCAATCTCAAGGCTCTCTCCAGATTTCCGAGACTTCGCTCCATCATGGCTTGGCTGTAGGGGTGCCACGGCAGGCGAGGCTCCAGAACAGCCGCTCGTGCAAACGCTCTACGTGCCTCTTCAACCGTCGCCGGCCAGGCGCCGAATTCGTCGACGACCCGGGCATTGACCCTGCCGTGAAGGCTCCAGACTCGAGCCGAACCCGATTGCACCTCAAGGCTCCGACGACTCCATTCAAGGGCCTCGCTCGCCTCAGGCCAGGTCCACCGGCTTTCGGCCAGGAGATTCTCGACCCTCCATTCCATCGGCTGAGAAAACCACGGTTCTGATCTGACCGCAGTGGCGACGGCCCCCGCCGAGGGTTCCGAGCGCCACCATAACCACTGAGCCCATGCCGGCTGCACCATGGCCCAGGCCGTCAGTCCCCCGACCGCCAGGGCCATTGCCCATTGGGTGAAGCCGGGACCACGATGTCGCTGCCATCCTGATGATTCCGGACGCTTGAGCGTGGCCAACCCCAAGGCCGCAGCCCACCACCACAGGACGGCCGGTTCCGACCAGAAATCGTGAAACAGCCCCATGGTGAACATCGCACCCAGAGTCGCTGCAGTGGCCGGCGCCGGGCGCCGACTCCGAGAAAGCCACACAACCAAGGCCGCTCCCGCCAAGATCAGGCCCGGTAGCCCAATACGCAAGGCGAGTCCAAGCGGCATGCTCTCGGCGCCACCGATGACATGGCCCCAACGCCCAAGTTCGGTCGCATGCTCCAGCCGGTAGGGCCCCATCGCATCGGCCAAGCCGGCTGCACCGATGCCCCACCACGGCCGATCCCCGATCGCTTCGACGACCGCCCCCCAGATCTGCCACCGGTGCCACACCAGGCTCTCCGGCCGACTGATCACGCGCCATGCGATGGCGGCAATAGCTCCGACGCCACCCACAGCAATAACCCACCGGCGGCTTCTGCCGGCAGGCCACAAGGAAATGGCGATCACCAAAACCGCCAACACACCCGCCCGGGACCCCGTCAGCAGCACCGGAACCAGCATCAATACCAAGGTGGATCGGCCGACCCACGAGTGTTGGAGAATGTCCGAAACCAGGGGCACGGTAACCACGATCAAGGCTACAGAGATGTTGTGGTTGGTGATCAACCTCCAGTCTCCGTGGCCACTGACCAACACTGCCAAACCCAATACCATGGCGCCCGAGACCAGGAGAGTGGTGACCCATTTTCGCCCCTTGGAGCGGCCACGAGCCACCACGGCCCAGATAACCCACGCTCCACCCCATGATGCCAAGGTGGTCTTGGAGGCCAGGGCTCCGCCGGAGGCCACGAACGCCGCCAGAAGGCCCCAGGCGATCATCGTCCACCAGAGTCCTTCAACGAACCGCATCTCGAACTGTTGATCAGCAGCGACACTGACGGCCGCAATCGTCATCCCAAGGCCCGCGCCCAGGTAGATCAGAGGCCAACCGACCTCACCGAACAGCCCAACGGCCACGACGACCAGTGCGGCCAAAACCGCTCGAAGATCAGCGGCCGGCACGGCGCCTGTCCAGTTCTTCGGCTGCAACTTCGAAATCCTTCTGACGCCTCCACTCATAGGGTTGGTTTTCCTGAGCCCGCCAAAGGTTCGTCAGCCCAACGACCGGATCCCCTGCCATGGCGTTCAGACGGCCCATCAACTGGGCCCGTGCCGCCGACCGAGGCCGTTGCCAATTCCGGCTGTCGAGGAACGACAAGGATTGTCGGGCGGTCTCCCGATCATGGCTCTCCAAGGCAAGGACTCCGACAAGGCCGGTCGCATCAGCGTCCCAGGGGGTCAGTAACGCTGCACTTCTGGCCCACTCGAACCGACTTTCGAAGGGGCCTTCTCCTCGGGCAGCCTCCTTGAGAGTGAACCCCGTGAAAACCAGCAAGGTCACGGCCGCAGCCGCGGCACCACCGAGGACAGGGATCCACCGCAAGCCGGGAGATACCGCGACCTCGGCCTCTCCACCCTCCCTCGTCAATGCGAGAGACCAACCCAGCAATATGGCCCAAGGCAGCGCGACCGCGGAGGTGTAGAGGGAAAAATCCACCAAATTATGAGCGGGAATGACCAGCAGGGCGACTGCCAGGTCGGGGCGACGAGGCCAA
>JBDLIO010000311.1:0-4261 GCA_039714865.1 Acidobacteriota bacterium
GTGCGTGACTTCGGCGTCTGGGACCGCCAGGAGCGGATCGAGCAAGGCGAAAGCGAAGGTCAGATCTACAACATCACGTTTCTGGCGTGTGGAATCATCTCCCTGCTGGTCGGCGGCATCGTGATCACCAACATCATGCTGGCCTCCTTCACCGAAAGAATGCGGGAGGTGGGCGTACGCAAGGCCCTGGGAGCAACCGGGTGGCAAGTTTTCATCCAGTTCCTGGTGGAGGCGATCGTCGTCACCGTGATGGGTGGCGCCGTTGGTCTCGGTCTCGGAATCGGTTTCACATGGGGCATCACCCGCTTGCTGTTCGTCGACATGGCCCTGACCCCCACGATGGTCGGTGCGGCCGTTGGGGCGGCGGCGGTTGTCGGCTTCTTCTTCGGCATGTACCCCGCGGTCAAGGCCTCCCGCCTCGACCCGGTTGTTGCCCTGCGCTACGAGTGAGAAGGACAGGATATGGTCATCGGTGAAGCCGTTCGTACGACCCTTGTGGAAGTCTGGTCGCACAAGATGCGGTCTTTTCTGACCCTGATCGGAGTGGTTCTCGGCACGATGGCGGTCGTAGTCATGGTCAGCCTGATCGAGGCCGTCAAGGTGGAAGTCTGGAGAGGTATCGACTCGCTCGGCTTGCGCGGCGTGCTCTTCGTCAGTCAGCAAAACCCGGCGTCGGATCTCGACGCAAAACGCAGCCATCTGTCCGACGGCCTGCGGATCGAGGACGCTCAGCGCCTGGTTGCCGCCAACGAGATGATCAGCGCAGCCGCACCAATCGCCTACAGCCAGCAGGTCATCGCCTGGGGTGAAAGCTCGACATCGGTCCGTCTCGCCGGAACCACGACCCAATACGCCGAGGTCTTCGGCCGAAGTGCCGGCACGGGCCGCAACCTGAGCGACCTCGACCTCGAACGGAGCCGGCGGGTCATCGTGCTCGGGCACCTGCTGGCCGAGGAACTCTTCGGGTCTACCGATCCCGTGGGGCAGATGGTCAGAGTCGGCTCGAGCCGCTTCGAGGTCGTGGGGGTTCTCGAGCGGGTCGGCAACGACATGATTTCCGACGGTTGGAGCCGGCGCGAGATGCGCGGAGCGACCATTCCGCTCACCACCCTGCAGTCGGTCTTCGGCGGCGGCGAACGGGTTCCGATGATGGTCGTGAAAACACCGACCACCGACCGGCTGAGCTCGCTGTTCGCGTACCTCAAGAATCACATCTGGCGACACCACCAGCGGGTCGAGGACTTCGAGATCGAAAACGTGGCCGCCGAAATCGTCGAAGCGGAGCAGCAGATCGAAGAGCAGCTCAAGGGATGGAGCGTCGTCCTATTCGCCATCTCCGCGATTTCTCTGGTGGTCGGGGGCGTCGGCATCTTTTCGGTAATGCAGATCTCCCTGGCCGAACGCCTGTACGAGATCGGGCTCCGCAAATCCATCGGCGCAGAGGATCGGGACATTCTGGTTCAATTCATGATCGAGGCCGTATTCCTGTCATCGATAGGGGCGATCGTGGGGTTGGCCATCGCAATAGCCCTGTGCGCGGCGATCGGCCCGAACTTCGAAGCCGGTCTGCCGGTCTCGGGCTTCGCCGTCGTCCTGGCGGTGGCGTTTGCCATCGGCATCGGAACCGTGGCCGGTTTCTACCCGTCGCTCAAGGCCGCCCGCCTCACCCCGGTCGACGCCCTGCGGGGATAGTCGTTTTCTGTTAAAACCCAGTGCCTTCAAGACTCCACCGCGACCTCCGGCGTGACAGGCCCACCGGCAGCCGGTAGAGAACGGCAAACACAGCCGCCATCCGCACCGGCACCCGCCCCTCTTGCTTCCAGTCAATCATGGTGCTTCGAAAGCGTCGAAACATCGGCGCCGATCATCTCGGTGAGTACAGCGTCTCGAATGCACCTCAAATGGAATAAGGACCCTCCGAAATCCATCCACCATCAATGCGCCACACCCCGTCAGAGACCATAGAGGTAGTGGCAGGTGCGACAGCCTTCGGGGGCTTGCGGCATGGCATCAATGGCCCGGTTGAAGGCTTCCTGCATCGCGAGCAGGTTTGCAGGAAAGTCCTCGCCGGCGATCGCCTTGTCGTGCACTCTCACCCGCTCCTCGAAGGTCTTGCGGTAGAAGCGGCAGAGGTCGCTGTCCCAGATCTCGTCCGGGGAATCCTCCGGCAGACGACCGTAGTGCACGGCGGGGAACTCGACGAGCTTGCCGAGGAATGAACTCGGGCCGCCGATGGCGAGGTTGATGCAGGGCGCCACCGCGCCGTCGTAGCGCACGAAAAGGGCGGTGCGGGGGTCCTGGCCGCAGACCGGCACTTCTTCCGGCTGAAAACCGGGCTGGGTGACCTCGATTCCGAGTTTTTCCCCGAGCCGTCGCGCCCGGCGTACCGCCTGGCGGAGTTGGTGGAGCTGTTTGTCGTCCCGGTGGTGGAACAAGGCGAAGCCGGAGCCCGCTTCCCCCCGGGAGACGTCGGCCTGCTTGAGCTGGAGCACATCGACTCCGAGGTCCGCCGCCAGCCGCACCATCTCCTCGAGTTGGTGGACCGTGGCGGGTATCATCAGGAAGTTGATCATCAGCCGCGGGCGGCCCTCCGACCGCCGCACCGCCAGTCGTTCGAGGTTCCCACAGACCGTCTCGAAATCGGCGCCCTTGCGGATCGAATCGTAGACCTCGGCTGTGGCGCCATCGATGGACACCGCCACCCAGTCCACCCCGATCTCGAGGATGCTCTCCACGGCCGCCTCTCCCATCAGCGTGCCGTTGGTCAGAAAGCCGACCCTGCACTGAGCCGCCTTGGCCTCGGCCATACGGTCGAAGAGCCGCGGATGGAGCAGGGGCTCACCTCCCCCGCTGAAGTCCAGGGAGGCGATGCGGTCAAGATGCGATGCAACGGCCTGCCACACCCTCTCGGGCATCAGTCCCTCGTGCCGGACGCTGTCCCTCTCACACGTCCAGGGGCACATCACGCATTCGAGATTGCAGGCGATGGAGGTCTCGATCTGAACGAGCTGCCACCTTCGCTCTTCGCGAGGCGTGTGGTCCGTGGGCCGGGCCCGCGCCCAATCCCGCAGCCGCCGGGCCTTCCTCTCGCGCCAGCCCGGCCAGAGGGCCGCAAGTCCTGCCGCCGCTCTTGCGCGGCGGTCGAGCCAGAGCTCTCCGGAACCCCGGCCCATTGCGGCCACGATCCTCTCCGCCGCGGGTGCGGGATCGACTCCGCATCCCCCTCTGGACAGACAGAGTCCGGGACGGTGGGATTCACTGTACGCGTGTTCGTCGAAGCCGGTATCGAGGGTTCCTGGATAGACGTCAAGGACCCGTATGCCGAGGGGCTCGACTTCCACTCGAAGGGTGTTGGAGAACACTGCAAGAGCCGACTTGGAGGCGCTGTAGATCCCGCGGGTAGGGATCGCGCCGCGGCCGGAGCAGCTTTCGATGTTGACGATCAAGCCCTCGCCGAGTGCTGCCATTCGAGGCAGCAGCGCCAAGGTCAGGGCCAGGGGAGAGAAGGTGTTGACCTCGAAGACGCTCCGCGTGACCTTCTCGTCGGTCTCCTCGATCAGGGCGTTGTAGCCGACGCCGGCATTGTTGATCAGCACCTCCAGGCGGTCCCAGACTGCGGCCGCGTCCCGGGCCAGCCGGTCGGCCTCGCCGGGCAGTGCCAGATCCGCCGCGATGCCCCGGACCTCCGTGCCCTCGGGAAGTTCGTCAATCAGGCGGTCGAGGCCCTCGGAGCTGCGTGCCGAGACCACGAGCCGAGCGCCGGCCTCCGCCAGCCGCCGGGCCAGGGCCCGACCCAGCCCTCCGGTCGCCCCGGTGAGCAACACGACTCGATTCGCCAGATGGAGACTACCGATAGTAGAGCCGCCTCTCTGTTGCCTCTCGATTCCGTTGCGCGCCGAGACATCCCGAAAGAAGGAGTGTTTCCTCCCGCATCCCGGTTACCAGGTCCGCGCTGTGGAGTACCCCTGCCGGGGCGTATCTCCCAGTGAGAACCACCTCGACACGGGGAGGTCTTCCAGCCAAGAACGCCAGCACTCAACCACCATGCCGGGACGCTCTCAAACCAATGATCCTCCAGCTCGAATTCCACTGCCCGAGTGTCTCACCGGGCGTGAGACACAGCTGTCTCGATAACGGGCCCGCAGCCGGCGGTGGCTCGAGTCTCGTCGGCCCCGACAAGATCCGGCAACCTCCGCCCTTCGGTTCAATGAATGGTATTGGGATCAGATCAGATACAACGTCGACCGAAGGGTTTCGTACA
>JBDLIO010000312.1:0-4260 GCA_039714865.1 Acidobacteriota bacterium
CCTTTCTTTGCTGTCGCCAACAAAAATACTACCACGCGATCGGAGCACGGATGGGCATTCATCCCCGGCCTTCGGGTGCCTCCCGATTTCAGCACTCACCCCACCAGGTCGACCCACTCAGTCTTCAACTCGGAAAGGGTCAGTACGAGAAAGCCTGGAGGCGCCGCATGATGCAGCGCGCTGGGGCAGATGACCCGGGTTCCGTGCTCCATTTCGTCCCGCCTGACGTGGGTGTGACCGTGGAAGACCAGGTCGTACTCTCCCGAGCTGACCATGGCTTGATACAAATCGAAGCGATGACCGTGGGTGAAACCCAGCCGGCATCCGCCGATCTCCAGTTCTCCCCTGATGCCGTGGCATCGATGGCCGAGGCCGGTCATCGCCGCCCTCAGGGAGTTCTCATTCCAATCGCAGTTGCCGAAGACCCAGTGGACCTCGAAAGCGGCCAGGGCCTCGACCGCCTCCACCGTCGTGATGTCGCCGCAGTGGATCAGGGTGTTGACACCTCGAGAAGCGAAGATACCGGCCGCCTCGGCCAATCGTTCGAGTCGCCCGTGGCTGTCGGAGAGGACGCCGATCAGCACCCTAGCCTCCGACTGGCGGCAAGGGAACAGGGGTCGGGGACCGATGCAGCCGGAGGACGACAGAAAAGAAACGCAAAGGCGCAAAGAGGCAAAGACGCAAAGAGGCCTTTTTCAGGAGCAGCAAACGTCAGTCGCTCGTGAGATTCCGGCCACCATAATGCGGGGCAGCGCCCGCGCAGGACTCCTTCGGAGTCTCCACGGCTTCGCCGCAGCGGGCCTTCGGCCTGGTGCCGGTTCCTACCCCGCGCTCCAAAACGCCACCCAAGCCCCCCGGGCGGTATCTTCCTTCGTGCCTCTTTGTGCCTTTTTGTGGCTATTCTCCTTCGTGGCTTTGCTCTCAAAGTTCGGTCCGACAACCTTCGACCCTCACCGCCCAACGACCGCCTCCAGCTCGGCTACCGTCTTGGGAATCCCGGGACCGAGGACCCGGGCGCCAACTTCGGTAATCAGCACGTCGTCTTCGATCCGGATGCCGCCGCATCCCTGATAGGCCTCCAGCCGATCGTATCTGATGAACTCACTGTGCCTCCCCGCAGCCTGCCATTGATCAATCAGGGCCGGCACGAAATAGATCCCGGGCTCGATGGTGATGACGAATCCCGCTTCGAGTTTCTTGGCCAGGCGCAAGAAGGCGAGACCGAACTGCTCGGACCGGCGATCTCCCTCGTCGTACCCGACCAGATCACCCAGATCCTCCATGTCGTGCACGTCCTGGCCCAACATGTGACCCAGCCCGTGAGGAAAGAACAGCGCGTGGGCGCCGGCCTCGACAGCGGCCTGAGGATCGCCTTGCATCAACCCGAAGTCGACCAGACCCCGTGCCGCCGTCAGTGCCGCCAGCATATGGAGTTCGCGGTTGGTCTTTTTGGGGGAGGCTGCCTTGATGGCGGCCTCCTGCATCGCCAGGACGATCTCGTAGACGTCACGCTGCTGCGAGGTGAAGGTGCCGCTGACCGGAAACGTGCGCGTGATGTCCGAGGCGTACCAGAGAGCGCTATCCGCACCGCTGTCGACCAGTAAGAGATCACCGTCGGTCAGGGTGTTGCCGTAGGAGGTGTTGTGCAGGACCTCGCCCCGGACGGAGACGATCGGGTTGAAGCTCTGCTGCCGGTCATGGGCCAGGGCGACCCGTTGCAGTACTGCGGCCAGTTCGGCCTCGGTCCGGCCGGGCCGGGTGGCCGCCATGACCTCGCGATACGCTTCGGCGGTCACCGCGAGGGCGCCCTCGATCTCGGCGATCTCGGCATCGCTCTTGATCTCCCGCTGAGCGATGACGGCCTTGATCAGAGTTTGCGACACGCCCCCATCGACCGATCGTGGATCGGTGTCCAGGATCTCAGCCAGCTCGAATCGCCGTTCGGCCCGGTAGGGCGGCAGGTAGTGGATCTCGACACCCTTCGCCCGCAGATCGGCAACAACCGAAGTCAACGTCTTCCGTAAAGCCGTGCCTGCAAAGGCCGAGGCCGAGGCGTGATCCGAAAGGACCGCATGGGGGCCGTGCCACACCAGATCGTCCGGATGTTCCTCTCGTCCGAAGAGAATCTCTTCACCGTCCGGCAGCAGCAGGGCCGCCATCCCCGCTTCGTTGACGCCAACGTAGTAGAGGAAGTTCGAGTCCTGCCGGAAGGGATAGACGTTGTCTGTGTAATTTTTCGGGGCCTCGGCATTGGCCAGAATCAAGATCGCGCCATCAGGAAGAGCCTCTCTCAGCGTTCTGCGGCGAACGGCATAGGTCTGTGCGTTCATGTCAGCATTCCTCCAAGGCAACAGTATCCCAGATCCCACCAATAAATATCCCGAGCCCGAGCTCGATCCCGAGCCCGTTCCCGTTATCGAAAACCGACTCGGCATCGGCTCGGATCCGCCATGCGAGAATACGCCGATGCCCAAGGTCCTCCTCTACCAACCGCGATGCGTCTTCTACACGATGCCGTTGGCCTTGATCGCGGTCGGCTCCGGATTGGAACAACTGGGGATCGAAACGATCATCGTTGACGGTCGACTCGAAGATGACCCGGAGTCGATCCTTGGCACTCATCTCGACGGCAGCCTCTGCCTTGGCATTTCGGTACTGACTGGCGCCGACATACGAGATGCACTCCAGATCGGCAGGCACATCAAAAGGCTCAGACCGGACCTGCCCATCGTCTGGGGCGGTTGGCATCCGTCGCTCTTCCCGAAGGAGATCCTCGCCGAGTCGCCCGAGGTCGACATTGTCGTCCGTGGCCAGGGCGAGACCGCGCTGCGAGAAATGATCGAGGCGTGGAGGAGCGGTCGCCCACTGGATTCCATTTCGGGAATCGCCTTTCGCGAAGGAAAAGACATCGTCATGACGCCGCCGAGACCGATGGAGCCGATGGATCACCTGCCCGTTGCGGACTACTCCCTGATACCGATCCGGCGTTACTTTGAACTCAAGAAAAAGAGCCAACTGGATTACGTCACTTCGACCGGATGCCGCTACCGATGTCGATTCTGTGCCGACCCCTTCGTCTTCAAACGAAAGTGGGTCGGCCTGTCCGCTGAAAGGGTCGTCGACCGCATCAGTGTCCTGGTGAAGGACACCGGCGCCACCGACGTCAATTTCCAGGATGAGACCTTCTTCACCGACCGCAGACGCACACTCGAGATCGCCCAGGGCTTCGTTGAGAGCGACCTCGGCATCACCTGGGCGGCGACCATGCGTGCCGACCAGGGCTGCCGCCTGACCGACGACGACTGGAAGCTCCTGAAACGATCCGGCCTGAGAAAACTGCTGGTCGGCGTCGAGGCGGGTTCCAAGCGCATGCTCGAACGATTGGGCAAGGACATCACCCTCGAACAGGTCGACAAGGTGGCTCACCGATGCCGAGACAACAACATCGCCGTGACCTACCCCTTCATCTACGGCTTGCCCGGAGAACAGTCGGAGGATCTTGAGGCGTCCATGAATCTTGCCCAACGCCTGAAGAGCCTGCACTGGCGGAATACAACGCCGTTCTTCTGCTACAAGCCCTACCCCGGTTCCGCTCTGACGCAAGAAATCGTTGCCGACGGACATACCCTGCCGAACACCCTCGAAGGTTGGGCCGATTTTGACTATGTCACGACGACCAGCCCTTGGGTCGATCAGGCAACGGAGCGCAGGGTCCGCCGATTCGCCTTCTTCAATCAACTGGGGTGGAGCCGGCCGCGGTTCTATGCAGCACCCCTCCAGGCCATGGCCCGTTGGCGCTGCCGGCATTCCTTCTTTGCCTTTCCGCTGGAAAAAGCCCTGATCGAGGCGTTCTCGCCCCCGGAACCGTTGGCCTGAGGAATCCCCTATCACTTCAGGTTGTTCCCCGTCCCATGACAAAGACAACCTCGATCGCAATCAGCTTGGCGCTTTCCACGGCCCTTCTTGCTTGCGCCGATACGCCGGATCCCCACCACGGAGAAACCATGCAGTCCACCAACCGATTGGCAGAATCACGAAGCCCCTACCTCCTTCAACATGCGGACAATCCGGTCGACTGGTGGCCCTGGTGCGAGGAGGCATTCTCAGCCGCTGCTGAGCAGGACAAACCGGTATTCCTTTCGATAGGCTACGCCACCTGCCACTGGTGCCACGTCATGGCCCACGAGAGTTTCGAAGACCCCGAGGTGGCCGCCCTGATGAACGACGCATTCATCAACATCAAGGTCGACCGCGAGGAAC
>JBDLIO010000313.1:0-4253 GCA_039714865.1 Acidobacteriota bacterium
CGGGGATGACGATGTGGAGGGCGTCACGGTTGCGGTCGATTCTGACGGCATCACTGACCGGGTCCTCCTGGTCGAGGGGATCAAGGCCGGTGACTATGACCGGCTCGAAGCCACCGAGGACGGATTTCTCTATCTCGTGCGGAACGAGAAACCTTTCCTGAAATACCAGGAAGTAGGCGACCAGGGGTTGGAGTCCCTGGAGCTTTGGAGTTATACCCTGGCCGACGCAGAGGCCTGCAAACTGATGGATGGCGTGTCGAATTACCATCTGTCGTCGGACTCGTCACAGATGGCCTATTCGGCCGGCGGGCAGTTTGGAGTGGTCAAGGCCGGCGGCAAGGCCGAGGCCGGTGACGGCGCCGTCGATCCCTCGAGTGTGAAGCTCAGACTGGATCGCCAGGCAGAGTACCTCCAGATCTACAACGAGGCTTGGCGAATCCAACGTGACTGGTTCTACGACCCCGGCATGCACGGTGTCGATTGGAAGGCAGTCGGCGAGAAGTACCGACAGTTCATTCCCCACTGCGGCAATCGTGCCGACCTCAACTATCTGATCGGCGAGATGATTGGTGAACTCAATATCGGCCACACCTATATCTTCGGTGGCGAGAGAGGACGGAGCGGCGCCCGTGTCCAGGTCGGCCGATTGGGAGTCGATTTCTCGACGCCTGATGGCGCATCACACCACCGCATCGAACGGATAATTCCAGGCAATCACTGGCATCCCGGGGAGCGTTCGCCTCTCGAGGAGCCGGGGTGCTCGATCTCCGACGGGGACTGGCTGCTGGCGATCAACGGCACGGAGATCTCGGCCGGCGAAAACATCTTCGCGCATCTGGAGGATACCGTCGGACGCACGATCACGGTGACGACGAACTCCTCGGACTCGTTCGAGGGTTCCAGGGACTGCCGCATCCGGCCGGTCGGCAGCGAATACCCCTTGCGATACCGCGCCTGGGTCGAGGCCAATCGCGAGGCGGTTGACGAGGCCTCGGGCGGTCGTATCGGGTATCTCCATATTCCCAACATGATGGATGCCGGCCTGGTCGAGTTTGCCCGGGGCTGGTACCACGACTTCGGCAAATCGGGTTTCATCATCGACGAGCGTTACAATGGCGGAGGCTTCGTCGGAGACATGATCATCGACCGGCTGGAGCGGGAGGTATGGTCCTTCACCCAGCCGCGCGAGGGTAAGCCGATTCCTGGGTCGGAACGGGTATCTCGGGCCTATCTGGCGGTCTTGATCAATCATGACACCGGGTCCAACGGCGAGTATTTTGCCGAGGCGATCAAGATCAAGGGACTGGCGCCCCTGATCGGCACCCGGACCTGGGGCGGTGCCGTCGGCATCGAGCCCCATCAGAACCTGGTCGACGGCGGCGTCACCACGCCCCCGCAGTTCGCCCCCTACGGGCTGGACGGGAGGTGGCTGATCGAGGGTCACGGCGTCGAGCCGGACATCGTCGTCGAAAATGAGCCGGGTGATGTGCTGGCCGGGCGTGACGCCCAGCTGGAAAAGGCCATCGACATCCTGATGCCGAAGATCGAGGCTGATCCCCGGCAGATCCCCGATCCACCGCCGTATCCGGATAAGAGCAAATAGACAAAAACGCCAAAACGGGACGTGCCGGGCATGGGATTCTTCATCCGGCAGGTCCCCCGCCGAGGAAGGCGCTGCGAAGAATGCCTTGCCGGGCAATCCACGGGGGTCGCGTTGGCAAACGAGTCTCGGCCAACGCCGTAGGCCGCCGAGGTCATTCCCCGGAGGGGCGATTGTCTCCCGAATTCTGAAATGTTGCCCCTCCGGGAAATGCACCGAGCGGGGGCGATCGGTAGTCGTTGAACTTACGGTGATCTTCATGCGCCCCCGAAGGCCGGGGATGGAGAACAGGTGCAGCGACAGGGACCGCGGCAGCGGCAGCGGCAGGAATCAGGTACGGCTCATTCCAGAGGGCCGTCTATTTCGGTGAGCTACCCGATCGTCGCTTCTTGTGTTTCAAAGCAGTCGCTCGATCGAAGAAGGTCTCGGCGATCTCCACGAGGGCATCGGCCTTTGCCTGGTTTTTGAGGAGCGTCACGTCTTTCAGCCAACTGGAAACCATGCCCTGAGTATGGGTCGTGGCCGATCGGTCACCAAGGGTGACGACCAGGGCCCCTGAGACGAAGTGGCCCAGACTCGAGGTGTCCTTGACCTCCTCGAAGTCTTCGAGCAGCAGATCATCCTGGATGATCTGCAACAGGTCTTCACGCTCTTCATCGGTGAGGTCAAAAGCCAGTTCCGCATAGGCGCACTGTCCCCGTTCACAAGGGCCGACTGCACCGGAGTACCGTACGACGCCATCCGAAATTTCGATATCGAATCGTTGCCGGTTGCTGTCCTTGGATCTCTCACCCTTGGTCAGGTTCAAAGTCAGGGAGAAGGAATCCTCAGCAGGCACATCCTCTGCCTGACCCGGTTGCGCCAGCAGGGCCGTTATCAATAGCATTGGCGTCAACAAATCCATGAAGTTCTCTTTTCTAAAAAGGCCAAATAGTCGTCGGGTCGCCGGTTCTATTGTCGACGATCGAAGCGTAGGTCAGGAAGGCGGCGTCTGGCGTGTTGGTCCAGACATCGACAAAGCCCGCGGTGATGCCGCTTTCAGAAATCGGATTGAGGGTGTAGGCATTGTTCCACTGTTTGCTGGAATATGGTGCAAGAGTGGTCTGCTTGGTTCCGAGGGAGGTGCCCTGCATATCGAAGAACTCGGCATTAACCCTGATTTCGTTGCCGCCGGCGTTCATGAATCCGATGTTGGTGCGGAAGGAGTCGTTCTCGAATAGATAGCCCAGACGGACCTTCTCACCGGTGTTGACCTTGGCCGGCGCGGCGCCCCGTTTCCCGACGATGGTCTGCCCGTAGGTTCCCTCGTCGCCGGTGTTGTAGGTTCGGCTGACGACCCCGGCAGCATCGCCATTTTCGACGCAGACGTTGATTGAACCTGAGCCCTGGTCGCCGCCTATGGTGTTCCAGATGTCTGAGTAGGCGACGGCCTGGTTGCTGCCCAGAGTGAACGGATCACTCATGGTGGCGCCGGTGTTGTCCTCGCCTCGTGGAAGGAACTGGAATCGATAGGTCAGGCTCTGGGCGTCCAGGTTGTTCAAGCCGAGGTCTGTCGCCCAGATTGTTCCCCCGGCGCCATTGGCCGAAGCCGCAGCGGCAATCCAGATCGGCGTGCAGTCAAAGGCTCCGCCGCCTACCTTTGTGGAAGTGTCGAACGGCCAAATGGTGGTCGGGTCGCCGGTATTGTTGTCGACGACCGAGGCGTAGGTCAGGAATTCGGCGCCCTCGGTATCGGACCATACGTCGATATAACCCAGGTTGACGCTCTCTGTGGTGACCTTTCGGAAGGCCCGGTTCCACTGGTTGTTCGAGAATGGGGGCAGGTTTATGTCCTTGGTTCCCAGGGAGCTGCCGTCAGCGGTGAAGAACTCCGTCTTGATCGAAATGGTGGTTGCGCCGGCATTCATGAAGCCTACATTGGTCCGGAAATCACCGTTTTGGGTCAGGAAGCCCAGACGCGCCATTTCATCGACCGATATCCAGTTCTTCGCACTCATGCCCTTCATGCCGACGATTGTCTGGCCGAAGGTGCCGGCGTCGCTTGTGTTGTAGGTGCGGCTGACGACACCCGTGTTACCAGGATCACTGACGCAGACGTTGATCGAACCCGCCCCGTCACCTCCGGCGTAAAGCCTCCAGATATCAACGAAGTTGGCATTGCTGTTGGGTTGGAGCGTGAATTCGTCGGTGAACGGGGTGTCGGTATTGTCTTCGCCCCTTGGCAGCAACTGGAATTTGTACGTCAGAATTTCGTCGCCGCGGTTGTTGATACCGAGGTCGGTGGCCCAGAGGGAAGCACCGGCGCCAGGACCGGATGCGGCTGCAGCGATGGAGATTGGGGTGCATTCGGAGGCGCATTTCCGAAAAACTGCCAAACCCGCGGAACCGTCCGCTACAAAAACAAGATCGGATGATACGGCCACGCTCAGAGTGACGCCCGGTGTGTCGAAGAAGCCGACTTCTGTGGGTGAGGCGGGCGAACTGATATCGATGACCCGCAGGCCCGAATAATTGTCCCCAACGTAGGCATAGCCATCGGAAACGGTTACGCCATAAGCGTACCCCGGCGTGTCCAAGAATCCGACTTCAACCGGTGAGGCGGGTGTGCTGATATCAATCACTCGCAGGCCCGAATAATTTTCCCCAACGTGGG
>JBDLIO010000314.1:0-4251 GCA_039714865.1 Acidobacteriota bacterium
TGCCACCGTATTGGGCCATGCCGATCGCCATGCCCGCCTCGGTCACGGTGTCCATCGCCGCCGAAATGATTGGAATTCCCAGCCGAATGCCGGATCGTGTCAGGCGGGTGCTGACGTCGACCGAATTGGGGTGCACGTCGGAACACGAAGGTACAAGGAGAACATCGTCAAAGGTCAGGCCGATCGGAATCTCGTAGTTCATGGCAACTCCTACTGCGGCCGGTGGCGACGACTGCAGATTTCGGGCATTCTAACCCGGCAAAACCGGGAGGCAAGAGGGTCGGCAAATTTCAGGTGGCAGGACGCAGCGTAAACAACAAGAACGTCCAACGCTCAACGTCCAACGCTCAACGTCGAAGTTCGCGCTTAGCGGACCCTGTTGTTGAGGGGTTGACGCTCGGTGCCGGCGATGTCGGGGTTCTTGCCGGTGGGACCTTGGGTTCCCTGAGCCTCGGCTGTTTCGTCCCACCACAATTCGCCTTCGGGCGCGTACTTCAAAGTTCGACGTTGAACGTTGGAAGTTGGACGTTCTTCCTGTCCTATCTCCCAGCGCCCCAGCATTCCAACCAGTCGAAACCTATTTGGTTTCGGCTATCCCTCTCCCCCACCGGCGCCGCAACACTTCTTATATTTCTTGCCGGACCCACAGGGACAGGGGTCGTTACGCCCCACTTTGGGCTGGGTTCGGCGAACAGTCGTCGGCTGTGCGGGCCGTCCGACAGGCTGGTTGGCCACCTGTTCCTGTTTCTGGCGGTCCGACTGGGCCTGACCGAGACCCTGGACCTCTGGGTGAGACAGGGTGGTGTTGACCGCGCGGCGCTGCATCCGCATGTCCTCGACCGGCTCTGCGTGGAAAAGGAATTTGACGACATGGTCCTCAATCCTCTCCCACATCTCCTCGAACAGGGAATAGCTCTCTCTCTTGTACTCGACCAACGGATTGCGCTGCCCGTAGGCCCTGAGGCCGATGCCTTCCCGCAGGTGGTCGAGGCTCAAGAGGTGATCCTTCCACTGACGGTCAACCGAGTCCAGCAGCAGGAATTTTTCCAGCCGGGAGAATTCCTCCTCGCCGAAGGTCTCCACCCTTTCCATATAGGTATTCTTTGCGGCCTCCATCAGGGTGGTCTCGAGGTCCGGGCGGTTGATGACCGTCCAGTCGATACCCAGATCCTGAACGTCGATGTCGAAGTAACGATGGAAGGCCTGGCTCAATCCATCGCTATCCCAGTCTTCCGGATCTGCCTGAGGGGGACAATATTCCTCCAGCAGCCCTTCGACGATCTCTCCGACGACACGCAGGATGTAACTCCGTCCCTCGGTGCCGTCCAGAATCTGACGGCGCAGCGAGTAGACGGCCTCACGCTGCTTGTTCATCACATCGTCGTACTCGAGCAGGTGCTTGCGGATGTCGAAGTTCCGGCCTTCCACCTGGGTCTGTGCTCGCTCGATGGATTTGGAGACCATCTTGGACTCAATCGGCACATCCTCTTCCATGCCCAACCGATCCATCATCTTCCGCACCCAGTCCGCAGCGAAAATCCTCATCAGATCGTCTTCCAAAGACAGGAAGAAACGTGTCCTGCCCGGATCGCCCTGACGACCTGAACGACCGCGCAGCTGGTTGTCGATGCGCCGGCTTTCGTGGCGCTCGGTTCCGATGATGTGCAGGCCGCCCGCCCCGATGACCTTGGCCTTCTCTTCCGAACACAGTTTTTCGTACTTCTCCAGTGCGGCCTCGTAGGCGCCCTCTTCTTCGAATCCCTCAGACTCGGCCCGTGCGAGCCCCTCGGCGTTGCCGCCAAGAACGATGTCCGTTCCGCGTCCCGCCATGTTGGTCGCGATGGTCACAGCGCCGAGCCGCCCCGCCTGAGCGACAATTTCACTCTCTCGCTGGTGGTATTTTGCATTCAAAACCACGTGCTTGACCTTGCGCCGGGTCAGCTGTTTGGCCAGCTTCTCGGAATTCTCGATTGACACCGTGCCGACGAGGACCGGTTGGCCGTTGGCGTTGCTCTCTGCAACCTCTTCGACGATTGCCTTGAACTTCTCCTTCTCGGTCATGTAGACCAGATCGGAATTGTCTTCACGAACCATCTCCTGGTTGGTCGGGATCACCGCAACGTCGAGGCCGTAGATCTTCTCGAATTCCTCTTCCTCGGTCTCGGCGGTTCCGGTCATTCCCGAGAGCTTGTCGTACATGCGGAAGTAGTTCTGGAGGGTGATCGTCGCCAAGGTCTGGTTCTCGGACTGAATCTTGACCTTTTCCTTGGCCTCGACAGCCTGGTGGAGTCCGTCCGACCAGCGCCGGCCCGCCATCAACCGCCCGGTGAACTCGTCGACGATGACGACCTCGCCATCCTTGATGATGTACTCCCGGTCGCGCCGGAAGAGGGAGTGGGCCTTCAATCCCTGATTGACTGCATGGAGCAGTTCGGTCTCGTTGGGATCGTAGAGGTTTTCCACTCCAAGGAGTTTCTCCGCGTGCACCATGCCCTGATCAGTCAGGGAGGCGTTGTTGGCCTTTTCGTCAACGACGTAGTCGCCGGTCTGCATCTTGTTGCCGTTTTCGTCCTCGATCTCCTCGCCCCGAATCAACTTCGGGATGATCACATCAACGCGATAGTAGATCTCGGTCGAGACCTCGGAGGGTCCGGAGATGATCAGCGGCGTCCGGGCCTCATCGACCAGGATCGAGTCAACCTCGTCAACGATGGCATAGACGTGCTCTCGCTGCGCCATACGTTCGATCTGGAACTTCATGTTGTCCCGGAGATAGTCGAAACCGAACTCGTTGTTGGTGCCGTAGGTAATGTCTGCGGCGTAGGCCTCCTGGCGCTGGACATCGTTCATGTCGTTCTGGATGCATCCCACGCTCAGGCCCAGGAAGCGATAGATCCTGCCCATCCACTCGGCGTCACGAGCGGCCAGATAGTCGTTCACCGTAATCAGGTGAACACCCCTGCCGGTCAGAGCGTTGAGCGATGCCGCAAGTGTCGCCACCAACGTCTTGCCCTCGCCGGTTCGCATCTCGGCGATGCGCCCCTGATGCAGCACGATGCCGCCGACCAACTGCACATCGAAGTGCCGCATCTCCAACACCCGCCGCCCGGTCTCTCTGACCAGGGCAAAGACCTCTGTCAGCTCGGCATCCAGGACCTTCTGGACCATTGCCCCTCGCGCTTTCCGGTCCTTCGGAAGGTCGGAGGTGGCCGCCCGGACCCGATCCCCAATCACGGCGAACCGCGACTTGATCTCGTCGTCAGTGAGTTTTTCGATCTCCGGCTCGAGGGCACTGATCGCCTCGACCATGGGACGCATGCGTTTCATGTCCCGTTCGGACTTTGTCCCGATGACAAGGCTGATGACTTTTTCGACAAAGTTCATTTCTTCAGACTCCTGTTTCCCTCAAAATGAGAGGGATTCCGGCCCTGTGGGCCGAAAGCAACGGCATCCGCCGTCACGCGCCGCATAGGATACAGCAGATGCCGCTGATTTGCTTCTGGTCCTGGAGTCCTGAACGATGGTGGGCCAAGGCCCACCCTACGAAAAGCCGAGTACCACAAAGGGTGGGCCGTGGCCCACCCCTGAATCTGATAGCTGATAGCTGATAGCTGATAGCTTCTAATATGCGTCGAGGATGTAATACAGGGGATTGACGAATTTCCCGTCCTTGAGGACTTCGTAGTGGAGGTGAGACCCGGTCGAGCGCCCGGTGTTACCGACATGCCCGATCTCTTCGCCCCGCTGCACATCCTGACCGGGTTCGACCAGAATCTTGTCGAGGTGCCCGTAAACCGTCAGAAAGCCGAAACCGTGTGAAATTCTGATCATGCGGCCCATGCCGCCGTTTCGGCCGGCAAAGCCGACAACACCGTCGGCCGGCGCCACGATCGGGGTACCCCGTCGGGCGGAAAGGTCCAGACCGTGATGATAGGCCCGTTTGCCTGTGAAAGGATCTCTCCGATTGCCGAACCCGTCGGTCACGACACCAATGACGGGCGCGATGGTCGGCGTTGACGAGAGCTTCTGCTCCTGGTCGGCCATCGCCTGTTCGACCTCGAGCAACTGTTCGGCGATCGTGTCGCCCTGCAACTTCAGAGTTTCGACATCCCCACGCAGGGGCGAATAGGGGCCCCCGGTGTTCATCGCCGATCGCGGGCTCACCAGGGTCATGGACTCTCGACCCTCGCCTACCATACCCGCCGCCAATGCGAGTCGGGAAGTCCGCTCCTCGAACTCATCCAACCGTCG
>JBDLIO010000315.1:0-4250 GCA_039714865.1 Acidobacteriota bacterium
CCCTTCACTCGTGTATATTCTCCACCCCAGTCCCCACTGCGGGACAAACACCAGGAGGAAATATGAGCGAACGCACTTTCACGATCATCAAGCCCGATTCCGTCGAAAAGGGCAACACCGGAAAAATCATCGCGCACCTTGAAAGCGAGGGTTTCACCATCCTCGCCGGCAGAATGACCCACCTCAGCCGGAACCAGGCCCAGGGCTTTTACGCAGTTCACAAGGAACGGCCGTTCTACAACGACCTCGTTGCATACATGACGTCCGGACCGGTGTGGGTGATGGCCCTCGAGCGTGACCAGGCCGTCCCCACACTGCGCAGCGTGATGGGCGCCACAAACCCCGCCGACGCCGACGAGGGCACGGTTCGAAAGCTCTACGGAGAGAGCATCGAGCGCAATGCAATTCATGGTTCGGATTCCCCCGAGAACGCCGCGATCGAAATCGCTTTCTTCTTTCCGCAGTCTGAAATTCTGTAGGCAAGGCCGGATACCCACCCCATGAGAGCCAGCTGGAACCGATACTTCATGAACCTGGCGGTGCAGGCCGCCACGCGTTCGACATGTCCCCGGAAGCATGTCGGAGCGGTGATCGTCCGCGACAAGTCCATCCTTTCGACCGGCTACAACGGATCGATTCGCGGCGCCGACCACTGCACCGATGTCGGATGCCTCATGGAGGCAGGTCACTGCGTTCGCACCGTGCACGCCGAAGCCAACGCCCTGGTTCAGGCTGCCAGCCATGGAGTCCGACTCGAAGGCGCAGAGATCTACGTCACGGCCTCCCCCTGCTTCGACTGCTTCAAACTGATCGCAAACGCCGGTATCCGTACGATTTATTACGGCGAGTTCTATCGTGACGAACGAGTCCTGGCTTTCGCCGAGGAATTGGGGATCACAATGAGACACCTGGGAATCGAGAACGAGGCGGCCGAGTGACGATCGACATCGACATCGACATTGACGTCAACAGTGTCACCGTCCCGCTCCTCTGGCCCCAGATCTTCGGCGTCGACGGGCCGGTCCATGTCGAGATCGGGTCGGGCAAGGGCCGGTTTCTGCTCAAATTGGCGGCCGAGCGTCCGGACCTTTCCCTCTTGGCCGTAGAACGCGCAGGCAAGTATCACCGAATGGTCTGCGACAAGGCGGGGCGACGCGGTCTGACGAATGTGCGTCTGCTCCGGACAACCGCCGAAGACCTGCTCTTCAGGCTGCTCCCACCGGCCTCGATCGACGCCCTCTACGTCCTGTTTCCTGACCCGTGGCCCAAAAAAAGGCATCACAAGCGGCGTCTTTTTTCACCTGACGTCACCGAGGCGATGGTCCGTTGCCTCAAACCCGGTTCGCCATTGTTGGTCAAGAGCGACCACCCGGCCTACGCCGAGGTCATCGAGGCTGTGCTGCATCAGACCGCGGGTCTTGAAACCACCGATCCCGAAGAGGCCTTTTCAGGCCTGCCCTTGACCGGGTTTGAAACCAAATACGTCAGGGATGGCAGACAAATTCACGCCTTTTCGATGATCAAGAAGTAAGGCAGAAACCGGATTGTGGAACAGGATAGATTCAGGGATTTGGGATTTGGGATTAGGGATGAGGGTTTCACGGACCAAGACTGACCCATTTTCGGGTGACTCTTCCCCTAATCCCTATACCCTAACCCCTTTTTCCCGAGTGAGTTTTACGAGCGCCTGGCTAGTTTCCAGTTTCCAGTTTCGAGTTTCTACCCCTCCAGCTCTCCGGACACCACTTCGCCATCCGACAGCGTCACCGACCAGCGAACCGTCACCTTGGAGCGACTTGAGGGCAACCGGATCAACCCTGTCGACAGAGATTCCTCCGCCCCGACAACGGTCTCGATGAACCGCACGGCGTTGACGCCTGATCCGAAACCCGATTTCCATTGATCCCCTTCCCTCTTGCCCAACTCGATCCTGTCAAATGTCCCGGCATCATCCGCCACCAGGTAGCCGGACTCCAACGAAACCTCCAACCAGTTTCCGTGGCCGGAAACCACCGAGGCAAATGGGCTCGAGTTGACGACCGACAGCCGAAGAGACCTCCCCTGACGACGGAGACTGACATCCAGGTCCGGCGCCGGACCTTGCCCCCCCAGATATGCCAGCAGGGCCCTCCGATCGATCCCCAGGAACCCACCGGAAGGGGGCAGCGTCACCAGATCCCAACCCGCAATATCGGGCACGAGCACAGAACCGATCTGGCGAAGGGCGGAGTTCAGACGTGCCGGGTCCATCCACTGCGCCTCGAATCTGTCCTCCGCCGCCCACTCACGCCCGCTCCATACCATCGGTTTCCGGAAGACAAAGGCACGATCCAGTTTCGAAGCCGTGCTGATCTCGACCCGACCTTCGTCGCAGAGCCGATTGAGGTCCTCTCCCCACTGCGTCAGTTTCGGGTCGGTCCGAGGCGTCAAGACGATGCCGGCTCTGACCTCGACTCCCGTTCCCACAAGGGTTGCCAGTCTGTCGACCAACGGCTCGTTCCCTCCCTCGCCAACACCCCGGAGACCAACGGCCCCCGGCCCGAACAAGGGAACGATGACCGTTCCCGCGGCCCTGGCCACCTCCAAGCCGCGGTCGGTTCGAATCTGGTTCACCGTGAGAATCGGCACGACCGGCAGGCCGGACACCTGGTCGAGGTCCCGAACAAAATCAGGAATGCCGGGCGAGAGGGTCGGCACGTCAACCACGATCTCAGCCGTCGTCGGGCCGACTACAGGCGCCAGTCCGCTCCAGAGTGCCGAGGCCGAGTCCGGCTGGAGTTCGACTGGTCCGGATTCAATACGCAATGCAGCAGAAACAGGAATCTCGCCGGCGATCACGGGTGCCGGATCGACCTTGATAACCGGGGTTCCTTTCTTCAGGTCGATAAAACCTCGTCGGACGACCAGGCGGGCAACACCGACTCTCTTGAGCCTCGCCGCCACGTCCTCGTCGATCGCCTCATCCACCCAGACGACGGTCTTCCGCAAGAGTGGTGGCGGCTGGTCGATACGGGCCGTTGGCACACCTCCACATCCGAGAGTCAGGATCAGAACCAACCCGAATAGACATGACTTCATCAGGGCATTCTAACCCGGCAGACCCGTTATCCCGAGCTCGGGCTCGGGATAACCACTGAGTGCAATTACTAATAATCCCTCATTCCTCAGCCGGCTGTGCAATCGGTAGATCTTCGGCATCTATAGAGCCAGGGAATCGCATCCGCACCACCAAGCCCTTTGGACCGTTGATTGCGTCAACGACTCCGTGGGCCCGGGACACAACCTGACGGACCAGGGCAAGGCCCAAACCGGTCCCGGATCCAGTTTCCGAAAAATGTGGCGCGAAGAGATCGTCGGCTCTCTCGCCATCCACACCTCCCCCGTCATCTTCGACCTCGAGAAGGCACTCGGCCCCCTCGATCCGGGTGCGAATGACAATCTCCCCGACGTGATGGTCGATCACGGTCATCGAATTCAGCAATACTGTGTCCAACGCTCGGCGAACCCACCGGGAATCAGCAGTGATCCGGCAACGGCCCGGACCCTCAAGTTCCAAAAGCAGCTTGCCTCCCCGGCGGTGTAATACTTCGAGATGGCCGACGGCCTCTTGTGCGATCTCGCCGAGGTCGACCTGCTCGGGTTCCCAGGCCTCGAGAGCCACCAGATTGGAAAACGCGTTGGCGGTCTCCTGGAGCCGACCCGTCTGGACCAGGATCTCATCGGCGGCCTGGTCAACAAGGCTGCCGAGATCGTCCGACTCCCGGCGACGGCTTTCCTGGAGTTCCTGAACCCACAATCGGATCGGCGTCAACGGATTCTTGACCTCATGAGCCACGATCCGAGCCATGTGAGCCAGTTGTTCCAGCCGATCGGCCCGAACAACCTCGGTAACGTCTTCGATCACGATCAGCCGGCCTCGCCGTCCCCCGGGCAGCGGCACATCGGCCAGGCCCATTCTCCAGCTGAGATCCCTGCCGGGATCCGGCCTGACAATTTCGAGGATCGAAGTGTGCTCAACCCTCTCTCGGTTGATTCGATCCTCGATCACGCCCGGGTGCTCTCGCAGGATCACTTCCCCGCTGGGGTTGGCGAAAAGAGTCTGACCGTCTTCGTCGAGCACGCCCGCCTCCACCGCATAGGCGACGGGCGCGTGCGCCATCGTCTGGAGCTTGAGCTTACCCCGCTGGCCACAGACCACGGCCTGCGAATCCCCGACGTGGTACGGGCGGATCGACCGCCCGTCGATCTCC
>JBDLIO010000316.1:0-4239 GCA_039714865.1 Acidobacteriota bacterium
GCCCTTCCGGCAGGTGATGGATGTAGTTTTTACCGGCACCCAGGATCACTATCCCGTGGTCGATTCCGAGGGCGCCGTTCACGGGCTGCTCAGCGTCAACGATGTGCGCCGGGTGATGGCGACGCCCGAGGTGTGGGACCTGTTGGTGGCGGGAGACATCGAGGTTGATACCCCGAGCGTGGGATTCGTGACGCCGGAAGAGGACCTTCACACCGTCATTCGGCGCTTCACCGCCCTCAGGCTCGAGGTCTTGCCGGTCTTTTCCGATACACCGCCGGCGCCGATCATCGGCCTCCTGCGCTATCAGGATGTGATGGAAGCCTACGACCACGAGATTCATCGGCTTCGAGGGGAAGAGTAGGGGTCAAAGGGTCGAAGAGGTCAAAGAGGTCGAACGGGACTCGGCCGATCGGCCTACGACTCTCCCTCAACACGATAGATCGTTGTTGCACCGAAACGAGCGACCGGTTGACAGTGGTGCTTGAGCAGGTCCTCGAAAACCTTGCGGCGTGCGTCGGACCAGGCGTAGAGGTTCTCTTGGTGATCGGTGTCCCACTCTCCTTGGTCGAGGGCGATGTGGGTCGCTCCGAGGATGGTCAGTTTCCTCGCCAGGTCGGCCGGGGTTCCTTCAGGTCCGGTCAGGACCTCGGCAATGGGGATGTCCGAGAATGCACTGAACCAGATGGGTTTCCCGGCGTAGTAGGGGCGTTTGAAGCCGACCAGGACAGTGCCCCGAACTTCGTCATGGGCGTTGAGCCAGTCCAGGGCGTCAAAGCCGACGACCTCTCTTTTGAGAAAGGCTGTTCGTCCTTCGAGACCGATGAAGTAGCGGAGGGGCTCGGTCAGGATCAAGCTGCTGATGACGGTGACCGAAAGAGAGGCGAGGGCTGCCGCAGCCACTGCGACAAGTGCTGCTCGTCTTCGCTCGGCCACCGCGAACAGCGTGCGTTCGATCTCCGGCGCAGCCAGGACCAGGACCACTGCGATGAGGCTGAGCAGGGAACGGGTCTCGGTCCGGAAGAGATACCAGGCCAGAAGGTGGAAGAGCACGAAGAGCTTGAGGAAGGTCTGCGATCGATTGGCCGATCGCAGCAGGAGGAAGGGCGCCGCGAGCAAGGGTATGACGCCGGTGTGAATGTCGATCAAACGGGGCTTGAACACCATGTGGATGACGAAGGTCACCGGAGTGTGCCAATGCCAGGTGGGGATCTCCCATTTCTGGAGGGCGTCATGGAAGAAGGCCGCCGTCGTATCGGTCCACATGGGGCTGGGGAACAGTGTGTGGAGGAAGGGATAGAAGGGGTTGCCCGTGAATACGGCATTCTTGACGAAGACCAGCAGCGAGATCAGGCCGATCGGGGCGACCAGGGTCACGACCTGCAGGGGTCTCCAGCGCCATTTCCACATCGCCACGACCAGCAGGGGCGCCAATGCGGCGAGAATCATGACGATGGTGTACTTGGTCCAGGCTGCAAGGCCCAGGAGGATACCCGCCGCGAGGAGGTGGCGAGCCGATCCCGGGCTCGCGGGGTCCGAATTGAAATCCAACAACCGGCCCAGCGCCAGTAGGACACACAGGATGAAGAAATTGTCGTTCCATGCCCAGCCGAAGATGATCGCGGCAACCGGCATCGTCAGGTACAGGGCCGGCGCCAACAGACGGTTGGCCTCGGGGGCAATGCGGTCGACCAGCCGTGCGATGGCAAACAGCACTGCGATACCGGCCAAAAAGTGTACGGCCTTGCAGGCGATATCGCCGGCCAGGGGCATGACCAGCAGGTAGATGAAGCTCATCAGTCCCGGATAGTTGGACTCGACCAACGATGGCAGAGGCGCGATCCTCCCGGTGGCCATCGCGATCTTGGGAATCATCAAGTGATATTCCATCGCGTCGGTCGAGACGACGGGGGAGACCAGCATCGGGATCAGCTGTACGAGGTTGAGGGTGATGATGACGGCGGCCAGCGTACCCAGGGCGCCCGGCCGGGTGCTGGACGGGGTACGGCCTGCAACCAGGCGGGGCCCTCGCCAGATCAGCAGTGCCAGGCCAACCAGGGTCCACAGGGCATAGAAAGGGGGGCTGACGACTCCGAAGACCCCGGGGAGAAAGGTGATCAGACCGGAGAGGCCGGCCCCGAGGACACCTGCCATGAGCACCCGGTCGGTCGGTTGTTCCCGGGCTCCGAGGCTGAGCGCCGGCAGGGCGCCCCAGCCGACAAAAGCTGCCGCAAAGACCAACGCGAACAGGAGAGGCGTCAGGTGGTGGGCGGCCGCGGCCAGCGGCGGGTTCCCAACGATGTAGACGGCGGTCAGGATCAGGCCGATCAACGGCCAGAGGGCAATGGTCCGGTCAACGAGCTTCACTGTCCCGGCCCGAGGCCTCGAGCCCAGGCGACGGTGGCCGCCATGCCCTGTTCCAGGTCTGTCTCGGCCCTCCATTTCAGGGCCTCGGCGACGGCGTCGACGGCCGCTTCGGAGGTTCGGATGTCTCCCGGTTGGGCGGGAGCGCTGTTGACCTCAAAGGTCGACCTGTCCAGACCGAACTGTTTCAGGACTGCATCGCACAACTGATTGACCGTCGTCGCCCGGCCCGAACCCAGGTTGAAGACTCGGCAATAGGTTGCCGGACTATCGATGGCGTCGACCCAGGCTCGGCAAATGTCGTCGACGAAAACGAAGTCCCGGCTTTGTTCGCCGTCGGAATGGATGGTGATCGTCTCGCCCCGGAGGGCATGCCCGAGGAAGATGGCAAGAACGCCCTGGTAGGGGTTGTCGAGGGCCTGCCGGGGTCCGTAGACGTTGAACATCCGGAAGGATGTAACGGCCATGGGATGTTCCGGATCCTCGGCCGCGAGCGCAACGTACCTCTCCGCCGAAAATTTGGTCACACCGTAGTGGGCGACGGGGAGGGCTGGGGCGGTTTCCGGTGTCGGGAGGGTTTCGGGGTCGCCGTAGATCATCATCGATGAGGCGTATAGAAGCCGAGGGGTGCGCTCGCGTCGACATGCCGCGAGGATGTTCAGCGTTCCCTCGACGTTGACGGATAGATCGGCCGCGGGATCCGCCCAGGCCAGCCGGATGGAGGCCTGGCCCGCAAGGTGACAGACGATGTCGGGCTTCGGGTCGAAGGCCCGAGCGACATCGTCCGCATGACGAACGTCACCCTCGATGAAGTCGGCGCCGGCATTGACGTTGGTGCGAACGCCCGTATTGAGATTGTCCAGCACGGTGACGCTGAAGCCGCGGTCGAGCAGGGTGTCGACCAGGTGGCTGCCGATAAATCCGGCGCCGCCGGTGACCAGAACGCGTCTGGGGTCAGCCATCCGTCTCCTCCACGACCCCGTCGGTCCAGGGTTTGAATTCTTCTCCGTCGGTCCTGCGGAAATCCCGACGGACCAGAAGCCACTCGAACCAGACGCTCAGGAGAGTGAAGAGATAGCGGCTGCCCTGTTCCTTGAGCAGCAGTTGGCTCTCACCCGAGGTCCGGTTGCGCCAGGAAATCGGCACGACCTTGAAGGTGTAGCCGCGGACGAGTGCCTTGAGCGGCAGTTCGATCGTCAGATTGAAGTGGGGTGATACCAGTGGGCGGCACCCGTCGATGACGTAGCGGCGGAATCCCTTGAAGGCATTGGTGATATCGTTGCATTTCAGACCGAACATCACCCGGATGGCGCTGTTGACCAATCGGTTGATGACCAGCTTGAAGCGGGGATAGTCCTCCAGCTTCGATCCGGAGATGAAACGGGAACCGAAGACGCACTCGGCCTCGTCGCGGAGAACGCGGTAATAGGTGACGATGTCTTCGGGATCGTCCGATGCATCGGCCATGGTGATGACGATGGCGTCTCCGGTGACGGCGTCCAGCCCACAGCGAACCGCGCGCCCGTAACCGTTGCGCCCCTTGTTGGCAATCGGCCTGACGCGACGCTCTCGTTCGGTCCACTGTTGGAGAATCTCAGGTGTCCGGTCCGTCGATCCGTCGTTGACGACGATGATCTCAAAGCCAGTGATGTCCGCGGTATCGAGTCGTGTGACGAGCCCTTCCAGGGTCGAATCCAGGTGGCCCTCTTCATTTCTGGCCGGGATGACCACGGAGAGTTTCATGAGGCGGGGCGGTGCATCCAGTTTTCGACGACCTCTTCGAAGATCTGGTCGAGAGAGCGGGTGATGTCCCATCCGGGCAAACGGCTCTTGAGCTTGTTCAAATTGGAGATGTAGCACATGTGGTCGCCGCGCCGA
>JBDLIO010000317.1:0-4239 GCA_039714865.1 Acidobacteriota bacterium
TCAACTAATTCGGACCGGCTTGTCAAAGAAGGAATATATGGATTTCAAAAGTTTTAATCTACACTCGAAAATTATTGCCGGGGTTGACGCAGCCTTCAGGTGCCTTGAGGTTGGTGTCCGCATCCGGTGATTCAAGATTGCCTGCCGACCATCCACCGACCAGCAGGAAAACATCCTCTTCGGCATGTTGACCCATCCAGGCGAGGCCCGCCTGGCCCGGTCGGGGAGTGACGGTGTACTCGGCAAAACCCTGAGCCAATCCGAAGTCGTCTTCGCCTTCGGGGCCTTGCAGGAAGGCGCCGGTGGCCAATCCGGCTGTCGACAGTTGTTCTGCCAGCGTGTTGGCTTCGGGGACCAGTCGGTCACCGGTGTTGACCAGGCCATGGGTTGTCGGGTAGAGACCGGTCAGCAGACTGGCCAGCGAGGCTCTCATGCCGGGTGCCTGTGCCCACGCCGAATCAAAACGAACGGACTCGCCTGCCAGGGCATCGAGGGACGGTGTCGAACCGTGACCGCCGTAGCATCCCAGGGCATCCGCGCGAAGGCCGGCGACAGCGAGAACGATGATTGATTGCGGGGATCTCTCATCTGTTGAAACGGTGTGATCAACATCGCCTCCGCAGCGGCCGCAAAGCAGCATGGAAATCGCCAATACCGGAATCGTGAACAGTGAAGCGAAGGTCGTTTTCCGGGTCATGATTCCTCCAGAGGCGCCTGGCGCCGAAGACGCGGGGCAGTCTAGCACTTCTCCTCCGCATCTCATGGGACAAGGCGAGGAAGAATGGGTTAGAATGCGCCGCCAGGAGGCTTCGATGGCTCAGACGCTTATTGAAAAAATCATCAGTCAACACAGCCGCCCGGGAGTCCGGGCTGGAGAGACGGTTGACGTCAAGATCGACACCAGGGCCGCCCGTGATTTTGGAGGCGCAAACGTCGTCAAGAATCTGCAGCGGGCCGGTCTGGGGGTCGACGATCCCGAGAGCACGATCTTCACTTTTGACTGCAACCCCGGGGGGTCGGACCAGGGCTATGCGGCAAACCAGCAGTTGTGTCGTGTCTTCGCTCGCGAGCAGGGTGTTCATCTTCGAGATATCACCGAAGGGATCGGGACTCACGTCGCGATCGACGAGGGACGGGTATGGCCTGGAAGCACCTTTGTGTCCACCGATTCCCACGCCAACATCATGGGTGCGATCGGGGCATTCGGTCAGGGGATGGGCGATCAGGACATCGCGGCTGCATTCGCCAACGGCTCGGTTTGGTTTCGGGTTCCACAGTCGGTCAAGGTCGTCTTGAAGGGTACTCCGGCCCCCGAAAGCAGCGCGAAGGACCTGGTGCTTGCGATGGCACGACAGCTGGGCGCCAAGGGTCTGCTCGGAAAGGCCGCCGAGGTCTACGGCGAAGCGGCAGACGCCCTCGATCTGGCCGGTCGGATCACCGTGGCCAGCATGGCAACCGAGATGGGTGGCATCATCGCCCTGTTTCCGCCTTCTGAAGAGATCAATGCATTCTGCCGGGAAGCGACCGGACGGGATTTTGAGATCCTGGAGGCGGATCCCGATGCCCACTACGAAGAGGTGATCGAGGTTGATATCGACGGCTTGATGCCGATGATCGCCAGGCCCGGGCATCCGGAAGACGTGGTCCCAGTGTCGGAGGTGGCCGGCCGGAAGATCGACTCGGTCTTCATCGGTTCCTGCACCAACGGGCGCATCGAGGATTTCAGGATGGCGGTAGAGGTGATGGCCGGAAGGAAAGTGGCGCCTGGAGTCGTTCTCAAAATTGTGCCGGCGACCCGCGAGGTCTGGAAACAGGCTCTCGGAGAGGGCCTGGTCGAGACCTTGATGGCAGCGGGTGCGCTGGTCAGCAATCCGGGTTGCGGAGGGTGCGCGGCCGGGCAGATAGGCCAGAACGGTCCAGGTGAAATCACAATTTCCACGGGGAACCGCAATTTCGCAGGAAAACAGGGCAAGGGTGAGGTCTACCTGGCCAGTCCCAGAACCGCCGCGGCGTCGGCGGTTGCCGGGGTCATCTGTACCGCCGAGAATATTCCTGATCATGCTGTGGCGTTCGAAATCGGCGGCGGGCGGCTGCCGGTTGTTGCTGATGTGCCGAAAGAGGTCGATGAACAGGAGAAACCTACCGTTCTCAAGGGCAGGGCCTGGGTCATCGATCGGGACAACGTTGACACCGACATGATCTTTCATAACCGGTACCTCGCCATCACCGACGTCGAGGAAATGGGCCGGTATACCTTCGACAATCTCGAGGGATGGGAGGATTTCGCCAAACGCGCCGAACCCGGTGACATCGTGGTCGTCGGTGCGAATTTCGGGTGCGGCAGCTCGCGACAGCAGGCGGTCGACTGCTTCTCCAGCCTTGGTGTGCAGGCTGTCATCGCCCAGAGTTTCGGCGCCATCTACGAGCGAAATGCGATCAACGGCGGCTTGCCGGTTGTCGTGGCGGATGTCGTCGCTGCCGGCCTGAAGAGTGGCGATGCCGTAACGCTCGACCTCGAAACGGGAGTGATTTCGTGGGAGGAAGGTGAGGTCGCAGGCCAGGCGTTCTCGGACGTTCAGATGGAAATCTATCAGCGAGGGGGATTGTTATAGGACGTGTTCCTCGCCGAGCCTGTCGAGGGCGTCGAAACGCGAGGATCTGGTTTTGAAAGGGAAGGGTGGGCGCACTGCCGGTGCCTGGTTCCACCTGCTAGGATAATGCCCCGCACGATGGTGCGATTCAATCAATGAGGTGATTCATGCGAGTTTTTGTTGTGATGCTGGTGGTGAGTGCGACGTTCGGTCTTTTAGGCTGCGGAGGCGAAAAGGCTGCTCCCTCGGTTGAAGGGGAGACGTTGTCCAAGGGCCTGATGGCGGCGCTTGCGGTTTTGGAGAAAGGACCCGACGGCAAGCCCGTGCCGCAGCCGGCTCGTTTGGGAATTTTGACCCAAACAAACGGTGAGTGGCAGTGGTCGGAGTTGGAAGATCCCGACAGTAACGTCTTTCACAAGGCGATGGTCTACAGCCCGCGCGAGGGTGTCAGCGGCATCCTGACTGCCGGGGGAACCAAAGCAATGCTCAAGCTTCAGGTCGGGGACAGTGAGCCCGAACTCTTGTGGGAAGCTGACTTCGGTGGCAAGTGGAGCCGGATGAGGGATGTTGAGGTCGCTGACATCTATGGCGACGGCACACCGACGATCGCGGTCGCAACCCACGATCAAGGTGTGGTCGCCACTGTTCGCCCAGGTCCTGACGGGGGCTGGGAGGTCACCGAGTTGGACCGGCAGGAGAATACGGTCGTTCACGAGGTCGAGATTGGTGATCTCGACGGTGATGGTGTGTTGGAGATCTACGCCACACCGAGCGCTCCGAACAAGCTGGACGGCACGCCCCAGCCCGGGTGGGTGGCACGCTATGTCCCGGCTGCGGAAGAGGGTGAAGTCGTCGTGGCCGACCTCGGTGATCGGCACGCCAAGGAGATCCTGGTTGACGATATTGATGGCGACGGCACGGATGAGTTGTACGTTGCCCTGGAGGCCGTTGCCGGAGGTCAGGTTGAGATTCTCCGCTACGACGCGGGGACCGATCCTGCCGACGGCGTAACCGTGGCATCTCTTCCCGATACGCTGTGCCGTTTCTTGACCGCCGGCGATGTCGACGGTGACGGTGTCAAGGAAATGGTGGCGGCGGCCCACAAGAGCGGCTTGTGGCTTCTCAAGCCCCAGGCCGAGGGCGAGTGGGTCGTGACCCTGATCGACGGTGAGAGTGGCGGGTTCGAGCACGCCGCGCTGTTGACCGACCTCGATGGGGACGGTGTCGATGAGCTCTACGTCGCCAACGACAAGGGTGGCGAAATCAACCGCTACGTTCACACCGGGGCGGGACTTGAGAAGGAAACGCTCTTCACCTATCCGGCCGGGCTTTCCGGTTTCACATGGAATTTGATGCCTGTGCCGGTGGATCTGATTCCGAGGTGATGGTGCCCTTTTTGTGGAGGGGAAAGGCTGGGAAGCTGGAAAGCCGGGACGTGAGGACGAAAGACGGGGGCGCGCTCCTGTCCTGCCTCCCAGCGCACCCGCCTCCCGGCGTTTTGAGGCTTCCCAGCTTCCTTCACTTGAGCTGTCCCATCGAGTCCCATACATGACTAAGGCTCCCTTCAAGGAGCGAATGGCGGAATTCGCCTATCGCCTGGCCACCGAAGGTCAGGCGCCGGGCGCCCAGGCCGCTGCGATAGGCTTGG
>JBDLIO010000318.1:0-4220 GCA_039714865.1 Acidobacteriota bacterium
CAGCAGTCTCAATGCGGTCGTTTGGGATTCTGAATGCTTTCTCGCTTTCGGGGGTAATCCATGGGTCTACTCAAGCCCTGATGGTGTTATTTGGAGACTGATGGCGACAGATCTTGACGAGGCGATGATTGCAGTCATCTGGACCGGAGAGGAATACGCGGGCGGCGGTTGGGGCGGTCAAGTCGCGCTATCGAACGATGGTCAATCGTGGTCGGTCGAAACGATTTTTTCAGACCTCAACTTGCTTTACGACATCGTTCGGTTCCAGGGCAGGTACATCGTTGTCGGCATGGATGGGGCGATGGCCGTTTCGTCAGATAACGGCTCCGAGTGGACCGCTGTGACGTCCTGGGAGATCGGCCCTGAGTTTTTCATCAACAATATCAGTTACGCAGACGGGGTTTTCGTCGCGGTTGCCAGTATTGGGAGAATTTTCCGAAGTCTGGACGGCCTCGAATGGCAGCCGGTTGCCGAATTTCAGCCGAGTTTGTATTCGATTCAGAGGTTCGACGATGCATTCTGGGTCGTCGGAAGTGACAGGCTGATCGCCCACAGTGACGAAGGGCAGAGTTGGAACATCAGGAATTCCGAGCCGGGGGCGGAGTATGAGGATATCGTCGGCAACGATGAGGTCATCGTTGCAGTCGGCAACAGAACGGGCGGCCCCGCAGTGGTTGCGAACAGCACAGACGGCTTTGCATGGACAGAGATTGACATCGACGGTTCAGACAGCCTGAGAATTTCATCCGTGACCTGGTCAGGGACTCGGTTTGTCGGCGTCGGTAGCCAGGGCGCGGTTTTCCGGAGCGACGACGGGTATCAATGGAGTTTCGAGACCCTGGGTTCACTATTGAGCCTGCGGCGTGTAGTTTCCAACGGCTCAGTGCTGGTGGCGGTGGGTAACGAATGGTCCTCCGGGGGGGTCATTCTGGTTTCACAGGATGACGGCGTCACATGGCAAACGACGTATGTCGATAACCGGGTCGAGGATGTCATTTGGACCGGGAAGCTCTTCGTGACGGTGGGCGACCGGATCTGGTCCAGCCGCGACGGCTATCATTGGACCAGCGAACCGGTCGGCTTTGCCGTATTCCCCGAGTGTGTCACCGGGACTGAAGACGGAATCATTATGGCCGGCCACGACGGGCTGATCATGCGGGCGAAACGAGGGCCCTTCGATCCCCCATATCACTCTGGGGCGGAGTTGGAGTAGGCCGCAGGAAGAGGGCTCTCCCCGGACCCGGATCACCGAAACGGTTACCGGTCCTGGACGCGGTTGACGGACGCGGCCCCGGTCGCTGTTGACTGCCGCTGATCCGGCCGCTGTCTCCTGACGCTGACCCTGCCCCGGTCCCTGGATTCCAACCCCGGCCTTCGGGAGCGCCTTCAGCCCTCCCGCTCGGCGCGTTTCCTCAAAGGCGACATTGTTGAAACTCGGGAGAGCCTCGCCCTTTGAGAGAAACGACCGTAATCAGGAACAGTGTCGGTTTCAGGTGACAGGGGCTGGGGCAGGTTCAGTTGACGGCGACGGCGTCAGTTGACAGGAACAGCGTCAGTTTTCAGGGCCAGACGGCGGGTTCAGCGGCACGTCCCGTCCGAGAGGGGCGCTCGTGCTTCAACACATTCTTCGCGTTACCTTTGCGCTCTTTGCGCCTTGGCGGTTCAACTGTGTTTCTTCCGGTGTTTCGGCGCCTACGCCTTCATCCCGGCAATCGCCGCTTCGACTTCTCCGGGCTCCGGGAATCTTCCCAGTTCTTTCTTGGAGAACACGAGGGCGCCATCGACCGAGACTTCGAAGACGCCCCCAGCGCCCTTGATCAGCGCTGAATCGGCCTCGAATCGTTGCTTAAGATCGGCCGCCAGACCGGCGGCCCTGGGTTGGTAGTTTCAAGTGACGCAGTATTCAATGGTGATGCGCATGGTGACATCCTATCAGTCGTTTTGGGCAACAAAGTCCCAATGAAGGTAAACTCTCTCTGCGCGACTGGTATTCCGGGGCTTTCGCCTTCGCTAAACGACCCAAGGGCGATGTTCGTAGACTTCCCGGAGATGTAATTGTGCTGAAGGAGACGCTGTCCATCGTGACAGGAAAAACAGACAACGGCGGAACGCCCTCGAAGGACGAGCGGCACCTGGCCATTGAGGCTCGGGGCGGTGACGAGCAGGCTTTTGCGGCTCTGGTCAAGCGTCACTCGGGCGGGTTGCACCGGGCTGTTGCCCGTATCCTGAATGACGACGCCGAAGCGTGGGACGTGGTTCAGATGGCCTTTCTCAAGGCCTGGCAACAATTGGACCGGTACGATCCTCGATGGAGCTTCGCAACCTGGGTCTACCGGATCGGAACCAATGTCGCCATCGACCTGATCCGGTCTCGAAAAAGCCGCGAGAGAACTCATCAGGCCGGATTTGAGCACCGGCTCCGCCTGGTCGGAGAGAGCCAGCCGACCTCCCTGGCGGCCGAGGAGGGTGAAGTCAGCTCGGTTATCGGCCAGGTGTTGCCGGTCTTGAGCCCTCAGCAGAGGGCGGCGTTTGTATTGAGGGAGATCGAAGATATGGATACTGCGGAGGTTGCCGAGATCCTCGGGTGTACGGCGACGACGGTTCGTAATCACATTTTTCAAGCCAGGAAGACTCTGCGGCAGGAAATCGAAAAAAGATACCCCGAGTACCTTCCGGCATCTCGGAGGAAAGAATGAACTGCCAGAGGTTCATGCTGAGCATCGACGATTACCTCGAGGAGCGCCTCGACCGTGACGACCGACAGGCCTTTCGGGGGCACCTGCAGACCTGTGCCCAGTGCAGGGCGAAGGCGACTGCTCTCGAACCGTCGTTGCTGTTGGCCGCGGGAGTGCCGTCCGAAATCGACGACCGGGCTGTGAGCGAATGCGCCGAGACCGTCACCGCATTGATCCGCCAGGAACGTCTTCGCCGCCGATTGGCGCCGAGGTCGAGGCGTTGGGTGGCGGCTGTTGCTGCGATGTGTGTGATTGCCTTGGGTGGGGGTCTTCTGTGGCGCACTGCGCCCTGGGCCGTCGAGGCTCCGCCGGCGGCGGCCACGGTGGCCGATTCCCAAGAGCCGGCCGAAGGCTTTGTGCCACCCCCGAGGGTTGAGATCCAGATGCCGCAATCGGAGGTCAGGGTCTATCAATTTGCGGGATCCGAAAGTGAGACGACAGCGGTGTACTTCGTCGTCAACGAAGAGATGGAGTTATGATGCGGGGGCGTAACGCTAAGGTTGCATGGATCTCGGTTGTGGTGTTGATTTGCCTGGCATTGACCACCGCGACGGCGCAAGCCGGTGACGAAGCTGTGGTCGTCCGTGTCTTCAGAGTCGAACACGCCAAAGTGGCCGAGGTTTCTGCTGCCATCCAGCCGATGCTGAGTGGCGAAGGCAGCGTGACGGTACAGCCGGCCAAGGGCCGTTTGATCGTTCGGGACAGGGCCGCCGTGATGGCCGTGATCACAAAGACAATAGCGCGGCTCGACAGTAAACCCCTGCCCTTCCGGATTCGTGTTGAACTTCTTGAGGGGTCGAATGCTCCAGTCTCCATGGCCAAGGTCCAAGAGGTTGGGAAACGCCTGAGAAAGATTTTTCCCTTCGAGAATTACCGGAGATTGGGCGCCGCGGACCTCGGTGGTGTGACCGGGGACGAGATTTCCGTGGATCTGAACGAGGGCTTCAGGATTTCGGTCACGGTGTTGGACCACCGGATGGAACCGACCGCCTACGGTATCCCCAACCAGAGTCTTCGTTTGGATCTCCGGCCGCTGGTGTTGGAGCGAGTGGATTCCAATGGTGCGAAAGAGATATTGAGAACGCGTGTGGTGCTGTCTCAGAACCAGGAGGTGGTCATCGGTGCGGGCGAAACTGAGGACAGTGACCAGGGCCTGGTACTGATCATCAAGGCACTCCCGGAAGGATAGGCGAATGCCTGAGTTCGTCTGTCGTTTGGGGACTCCTGACGGAAAGGTCCTGGAGAGCCGGCGAATGGCCGGGTCGGAGGAGGCCCTGCGCCACGAGTTGGAGGCCGAAGGGCTTCATGTCTTTTCGGTAACCCGGAGCGGTTCGGCGATGGGCATCCCCTTCCTGGGGCGTCGCGAGAAGGTGCCCAGCATCGATTTTCTCCTGTTCAATACACAGCTGAAAACCCTTCTCCACGCGGGTCTGCCGCTGGCACAATCGCTGGATTTGCTCAAGGCGCAACAGACCGCTCCCCATT
>JBDLIO010000319.1:0-4217 GCA_039714865.1 Acidobacteriota bacterium
TCATCACCGAAGCGGCGTGCGGTCTGGAGTTGATCCATACCTATTCGCTGGTTCACGATGATCTCCCGGCGCTGGATGATGATGTCTTGCGCCGTGGGCGGCCTACGGTTCATGTGGCTTTCGACGAACCGACGGCCATTTTGGTTGGAGATGCCCTGCTGACCGAGGGACTGTTGGTTCTGGCCCGGTATCCCGTGGGCTCGGAGTGGGCCGCCGCCCGTGCCGGAGCCGTCGCGCTGGTTGCCGAGGCTATTGGGTCGAGGGGTATGGTCGGCGGGCAGATGGAGGATCTGGAGGCGACCGGTCAGGTAGGCGGTGACGGGATCTCCGGAGATCCGGGTGGGCGGCTGGATCTGATCCACCGTCACAAGACTGGATGCCTGCTCAGAGCATCGATCGAAGTGGGTGCTCTTTGGGCGGGCTTGCCGGTCGATCAACGTGGCGGTTTCATCCGTTTCGGGGAGGCACTGGGGTTGGCGTTCCAGATCGCAGATGATGTGCTCGATTCGACGGCCACTGCAGCCGAGCTTGGCAAGAGCCCCGGCAAGGATGTCGAGGCCGACAAACTGACCTGGGTGACGCTTTACGGACTCAACGAGGCACAGAAAAAGCTGCATGAGCTGGAGACGGAGATGGTCGAGTTGGCCTCAGGGCTCGAAGGTCCGGACGGGGCGCTGGCCGTGGTGGCAAGGGCCGTGGTCCGCCGCCGGTCGTAGGTATGGACCATCACTGTCTTGTTCGTTCGGGTTGGCAGCCGGACTCTGGTGAGACGGTCGGGCCGGGGACCGCAGTCTGCATCTGGCTGCGGGCCTTGAAGGAGCCGCCTACTGATTCTGAACCGTTGGGTGGAGGCGCGTCCTTCAGGGCGCACAAGATCTTCAACGGAAAAGGTCGGGGATGAACGTTCTGAGGTTCTTGCCTCGTCGATCGTTGTTGGCCCTGGTATTCCTTGCAACAGCCGTGCGATTGCTGACTCAGGCCTGGGATGCCGGGACGCCTCCATCACCCCACCCGGATGAGCGACATGTGGTTGCGGTGACCGAAGACTTGAGCGGGTGGTTTTCCAATCCCGGTTTTTTTGCGTATGGATCACTGCATTTTCAGGCGGTTCGTATCATGACTGCAGCCATTGGGCACGAACGGAAATGGAGTGGTTTGATTGGCGGAGGGCGCACCCTGTCCCTGGCGGCATCAATCGGTGCCCTCCTGCTGGGAATGTGGATGGCCATGAGAGCCTGGGGCATACGCACGGCCCTGATTTTCGGGTGGCTGGCGGCGTGGCTTCCGCTGGATCAACAGTTGTCCCACTTCGCAACGGTCGAAGCTCACCACGCATTCTGGGTCGCGGCGGCGTTGGCGGCGATGTTCCAGATGGCGCGCCGAGCAGCTTTTTCTTCAGGAATTTTGAAAAATCAAGATAAGGGAACAGGGGTCGGTTTTCTCCCCCTCTCCCCCTTTCAAACGCCCTCTCCCGCTCGTGGATCCGGCATCGCCGGCTCCTGGCCGTGGGCTCTGGTCGCCGGAGCGGCGGTGGGCGCGTCCCTGGCGGTCAAGATATCGTCGTTGGCCCTGGTCATCCCCCTCGTATTAGCCATTGTGTGCGCGGTTGCCAGGTCAAGAAGGGGGACGACCGTGTGGCTGGTCCTTCCGGTTGTGGTGGGGGGCATGGTGGCGTTCGGTCTCGGACAACCGTGGGCCTTTGAGGGCGGTCGCGCGTGGCTCGCCCACCTCAATCCGGAATTCCTTCGTGGCCTCAGCCAACAGATCGCCATGGTGTCGGGTGCATCAGATCTGCCCTACGTTCGGATTTACGGACCAACAATGCCGGTGTTTTTCTCTCTGCGGGAACTCGGCCTCTGGGCCCTGGGCCCGGCGTTGACGGTGGCGGCACTGTGGGGGTCAGCGATGGGCGCCACCCTGATGGTTCGCCGTTGGCGGCGGTTTTTTCGGGGTCGTTTTTCGGACGGTTCGTTGCTCCTGCTTCTTCTCTTGGCCTGGGTGATCCCGATGGCGATCAGGCTCAGCACGCTCGAGGTCAGGTTTCTGCGCTACTGGGCCCCATTGGTCATCCCCATGACTCTGGTGGCTGCGTGGTTTCTCGCCAGACTGAGGAGTGCTCGAGGGCGGCGCCTCAGAGGGGCGGTGCTCGGATTGACGGCGGTGTGGGGCATTGCTTATCTCTGGGCCTTTGTTGAGCCCCATCCTTTTGCGACAGCCGCACCGTGGCTGCGAACGGTGGTCGGCGAAGAGGATGTCGTCGCCTGGGAACACTGGGACGAACACCTGGGTGGGATCGGGGCTGGGGGTGTGACCCTCGAGAGCTACAATTTGCCGGATGATGACACCAAGGTCACGGCGTGGTGCGCCACACTGGCCGAGGCCGACTGGGTCATCCTGACCTCCAACAGAGTGCGGAGGACGGTTCTCGCCAATCCTGACCGGTATCCGAGGACTTCGAGGCTCTACCGACTGCTTCTTGCCGGAGAGGCCGGATTTGAGGTCGCGGCGACAGCCTCGAGAGCCCCTCGTCTGGCGGGCCTGAGGGCGCCGGTTCAACGGGCAGACGAGAGTTTCGTCAACTACGAGTTTCCCAGAGTAGTGGTGTTGCGCAGGGTAGGCGAGACAGACGCCGGGCATCTGGCGGAGTTGAGCCGGCAACCCCGGGTTGATCTCGAAAGTCTGAGCGCCTCAGCCCTCGATCGTCGTTTCGTCGAACCGGCCCGTTGCATCCCGCCGAAGCCAACGCCGGCTCGTCAGGTCCTGGCGCTCGGGTTCTGGCTGGGCTTTTTTGTCCTGGGGGCCGCGGCCTGGTGGTTGTTGCTCATGCCATGGCTCCGATCCTGGCCCGACGCCGGTTTGGGTTTGGCCGTCACGACGGGGTGGATTGTCCCTGCGTGGATTCTGTGGTTTGGTTCGGAGGTCTTCAGTCTTCCGGTCGGGCCGGCATCGGCGACCGTGATCGTGGTCGTCCTGACCCTCGGCGCACTGGTGGTGTCGGCTCGGCGGTGGAACAAAGTGCGGCGGGTTGCAGCCTCCAGGCGCCGCGGCATGATCGCCGTGGCTTCGGTCTTCGCCGGTGTATTCGCTCTCTTTCTGGTGGTGCGGCTCTTCAATCCGGCCATTCACTGGGGCGAAAAGCCAATGGACTTTTCGTTCTTCAACGCCTTTGTCGGCGCTTCACAGTGGCCGCCGGGTGAGCCGTGGATGGCGGGCGAAGAGCTGCATTATTACTATTTCGCTGATGTCTTGGCGGCCTTTCCCACGTTGGTCGTCGGTTCGGACACCGCCGTCGCCTATAACCTGATGTGCGCAACCGTACCCGCCCTGGCCGCGGCGCCCCTTGCGGCCCTCGGTCTGCTGGTGGCACGGAGGCGGCGGCGACGTTGGTTTTTCCTGATGCCGTTCGGAGTATTGCTGGTTGGCAACCTTGGCTGGCCCTGGTTGCTGAATCTGGCGCGGGCCGGGAGGTGGTTCGACCTGTGGTGGGCCACCTCAAGGGTCATTCCAGGTTATGCCATCACCGAATATCCGTTGTGGGCGGCGCTCTTCGCCGACCTTCACGCACACTTCGTCGCCTTGCCGGTGATCATCGTCGCCGGCCTGTGGGCCTGGGTGGTCGTCCAGGTTTCCGACCGCCGCTGGGTTGGAGCGGCCGTGATGTGCGGCCTTGTTGCGGCGGTATTGGCGGCGACCAACCCCTGGGACCTCCCGGTCTTTGCCCTTTCGCTGTTGTTCGCCGTTGTGGCCGTTGCCCCGAAGCCTGTCAATGCCTTGGCTCGCTTGGGAACGGCGGCGCTATTCAGTGTCATCGCGGCGGCGCCCTTCCTGGTGGAGTTGGTGACCTGGCTGGGTGGCAGTGGAGGGGTCGGAGGGCGCCCCCTGGTGTTCGTGACGCCGGGAGACTATGCCCCGTGGTGGGCAGTCCTTCGTCACTTCGGCCTCTTCCTGGCGCCCTTGGCGGCGGCGGCGGTCATCCGGTCTCGGAAAGACCTGGCGATCACCGGAGTTCTTGCGGCGGCGGGTGTGGTCGTGGGGCTTGCATTCTCCTCGTCCGCCGCTTCCGTGACTTTGGCTGGGGCGGCGATGTTTCTGACGATGATCCGGTGGGCGGCGGACCGATGGCTGGCGACCGCCTGGTCACTGGCCGGCACCGCAATGGTCGTCGTCGCCCTGGCTGAACGACTGACGCTGATGGACCGCATGAATACGATCTTCAA
>JBDLIO010000320.1:0-4212 GCA_039714865.1 Acidobacteriota bacterium
GAAGACCTACGAGGTACCTGCTTTCAGCTGCCGGACGATCAAGGATGTTGTCGGGACCCTGTTCGGCGTGAACGGCGCCGGTTCGTTGGAGATCAGTCCTGACGGCATCCGGGCCTATGCGCGGACGGCGACCACTGGGGATGCAGGATCCTACGGTCAGTCCTTTCCGGCTGTGACAGTCGATGGCGGCGGTTGGGCCTCTCACGATGGAGGGGAGATCGTCAGAGCGGCGGGGATCATTCGCGGCGCCTTCAGGACCAATCTGATCTTGGCGGAGCTTTGGGGAGAGACTGCCGTAGCCAGGATTCGATTGCTTGATATGGATGGTGCCGAGCTGGGCGTGAAGTCCTACACTCTGCCGGCCCTGGGAAACATCCAGGTCAACGATGTGGTCAAGGTCCTGACCGGGAACTCCGGTCTGGAGGTGGAAGACGCCCAAGTTGAGGTCTCGGTGACCTCGGGTGGGGGTCGCGTGGCCGGGGCACTGTCCATCGTTGACCAGGGATCAGACGACCCGATCACGGTGATGCTCGAGTAGTGCCCTGTCGGATGATTCCCGGGACCCCTCCAGTCCGAAATTCGTCAGTTCTTGTGTGAACTCATCCGGACGGTCGGGATAATCGTAGAGCGAGAATCTTGGAGCAGTCTGGCCGAGAGAATATCCGTACAGACCGTCGTATTCGTCCGCGTTTTCCCCGATGTCCTCCAACTGGCGCAGGTATTCACCGATCGACTTGGACTCGATGACGACGATCTTCCCCAGCGTGTTGATGATCGGAGAGTGGGGTCGGGTTCGGTCGTGATCGAACTCGAGGATTCTCCGGCCGTAACGAGTGATGCCGATAACCCTGAAGGTCAGGCTCTTGCCGACTCCCGGAAGGTTGAGCACGCTTCGATCAATAGCCTGGAACGGAGGATGGTTGACCGGTGGCGTTGAACCCCTCCGGTTCAGTGGACGGTCCGGGAGCGGGCCCGGCGGCATCGCCCGGTCGTTTTCTGTGCCTCCGTAGACCTTCTCTTCCAGTTCCTCCTGTACCAGGCGTGCTATCGGAGCAAAGGCCTGCTGGTTTTCGCGATAGCCCTTGACCGCAAAGGTGTAGTAGGGAAGCACGCCGGCCTGCGAGAGCACCTGGCGCAATTTGGCACTGTGACCGCGCCGGGAAGCCGCGGCCGTGAAGACCAGTTGATTGGTGACGGTCCATCCTGCGCCTTGCAGCTGTTGCACCGCCTGCAGGGCCTCCGGCGTCACCTCCATCGGTGACTCGAAATGGGTCTGAATGACGAACTGCCGGATTCCGGCTTCCTCTGACCGATCTTTGAACTCGGTGAGAATTTCGGTCAGACGGGGCGTGATTCGTTGTGGGAGGTAGACCGGGAGGCGGGTGCCCAGTCTGACGCGGTCGATCTCGGCAAATTTCTCCCCCGATGGTCGCCTCTGATTGTCTTTTCTCTTGGCCTCCGCCATGGTGACGATCGCCTCGAGAATCCGGCCTATCGAGGCGTCGCTGCTCATCAATGCATCGCCGCCGGTGATCAGGATATCCCTCAGCTGGGAGTCGTGTCTGAAGTACTCCATCAGCTGCTGGAGTTTGGCGGCCCAACTGTCATCCGGGCGCAGCGCCTTGAGATTGAAGTTGAGGTTGCCTCGTTGAAAATCGTACATGCGTTGACAGGAGGCGCAGAGCCCACCGCAGGCCCGTCCGATTGTATCCGGAATCAAGATGGCCACGTCGGGGTATCGCCGATGGATGTTGTGGCGTGTCGGCAGGATCCATCCTGCAGCGTTGGGCTTTCCGGGTTCGACCAGATCTTCCTTTTCCCAGGCGACGATGTGCCCGAATTCATCGACCAGTTGGGAGCTGTAGACGACGTAGTCCCTGATCGCGAGATCGGCGCCGATGGCGTAGTAGGGGACCCTGACGTGCAGCAGGGAAAGATAATAGGGATTGACGAAGAACGGAATGCCGGCCTTTTCCGCCCGCTTGAGGATATCCATCGTGTCGGGGTCGAGCGAGTAGTCCAGCATCTCATTGAGTCTGTCGGGCGATCGCACTGCGAAGGCAAGATGAAAGCGGTGGTCTTGCCACCATTCGAGAGCGATCCGCATTTGCTCGGATCGGGCCAGCCCCGGCTTGAAAGAGAATCTCGGGTTTGAAATGTCGCCCTTGCGGATGAGATCGACGAGCAGGTCGAGGATTCGGTCCCGGTTTTCTTCCCGGAGGGCGATGATCCGTGGATCCAATCCGCCGGGATAGCGTGCCATCCACTGTTCGACTTTGGCCAGACTCGGAGGTTCGGGTTGGGAGTCGCCAGAAAACTGGCGAAAAAGGCGGAGCATGTCTTCGAAGAATTCCGGCTTTGCACCACCGGTACCTCGTGTTGCTCCCAGCCAGATCAGTCGAATCGGGTTGGTGACGGCAAGGTCCCCTCTGAGATTGAGGTCCGGAAACTCCCGATTGGCGTTGTCGATGTAATCCAACAGCCGAATGGCGCCGTAATCCCTCCACAAGAGTGCGTTGAAATCCTCTCTTTTGGCATGCTCCTCCGAATAGAACGCCAGAACGTGGGGGCGATCCTTCAGTTCTTCGAGGACCCAGGAGCGAACACCCTCCAACGCCTCGGTTTCGTTGACGGAGTTGCGCATGATCTCATCGAGCTTGGGGTTGTGGTAAAGCAGACGCCCGAGCAGCCGCCGTGCCTTGACGTTGATCGCGATCCGGTCCAGTTCGTGGAGCGTCGTCATCTGAGAACTCCGGAGCCAAGTCCCTGTGTTCGGCCTCCATCATCAATCTACATCCCATCCCGTTCTCTGACCAGGGGGGCTCGGGGAAAAGGTACACCGCTTCCTCTTGATCCCATCGCCGCCGGGTGCGGTAGCCTTGTAAAGGAGGCTCCATGCCCGCGAAATATCAGTGTGACGTCGTGATTGTCGGTGGTGGCCTGGCCGGCATGGTTGCAGCGGCCGAACTCTTGGATGCCGGCCGAAAGGTCATCATCGTCGATCGGGATCTCGAGGAGAATTTTGGAGGTCTCGCCAAGGAGAGCTTCGGCGGGATGTTCTTTGTCGACACGCCGGAGCAGAGGCGGGGCGGCATCCGGGACTCGGTCGGGCTTGCGCGGCGGGACTGGTACTCGTTTGCCGAATTTGAAACAGGAGACCACTGGCCCCAACGCTGGGCCGACCTCTACGTCGAGCAATCGCTCGAGCATGTCTACCATTGGCTGAAACCCAAGGGCGTGGGGTTTTTCCCGGTCGTTCACTGGGTTGAACGTGGTCTGTTTGCGCCGGGCAATTCGGTACCCCGTTTTCACATGGTTTGGGGCACGGGCCACGGTCTGACCGAGGCGATGGCGGCCTACCTCGAGGGGCACGCCCAACGCGACCGACTGATGCTGCTGTTCGGCCACCGCGTTGAGGGTTTGGTATCCGAGCAGGGACGAATCTGCGGATGCCGAGGGAAAACGGAGGAGGGTGGGCAGGAGTTCGAGGTCGAAGCCGGTGCGGCGATCGTTGCCGCCGGCGGAATCAACGGCGACATGGACAGGGTGCGGGCGAACTGGCATCGGGACTGGTCGTCGCCGCCTGAGATCATTCTCAACGGTTCTCACCATTTCTCGGATGGGCTGGTCCACGACGCCGCGACCGAGTGCGGCGCCGTCGCAACCCACCTGGATCGAATGTGGAATTATGCCGCCGGTGTGACCCACCCCCGGCCCAAAAGACCCAACCACGGCTTGAGCCTGGTGCCGCCACGCTCGGCCCTGTGGCTCAACAGCCGTGGTGAACGAGTCGGGCCGGAACCAATGATCACGGGATTCGACACCCGTCGCCTCGTGACCCAGGTATGCGCACAGGAGAAGCAGTTCAGCTGGCAGGTGCTCAATTGGAAGATTGCCGTCAAGGAATTGGCGGTATCCGGTTCCGAGTTCAACGAGGCTATTCGCGACAAGAGGTTCTTCGCATTCTTGAAGAATGTCCTTCTCGGCAACCGCGGCCTCGTCGAGGATTTGAGCCAGAACTGTGTTGACTTCGTCGTGGCCGAGTCGATCGACGAATTGGCAGATCGAATGAATGTGCTGTGTGGTAACGACGACATCGACAGGGACGTGCTTCGGTCGACGATCGAACGGTACGACGGCACTATTGAGCGTGGTCCGAAGTTTTTCAACGACGAACAACTTCGGCGGCTGACTCAGCTCCGGCGGTACAAG
>JBDLIO010000321.1:0-4211 GCA_039714865.1 Acidobacteriota bacterium
GATCATGCCGCGCGGAATGTTGCGTTCGGGATCGTGAACTTCTTCCGACAGACTGGCGACGTGCGTCAGACCGGCGAACGAAACCCCAACCAGACCGATCGTAGCCACCAACCCCTTCAGACCGTTGTCGAAAAATGGCTCGAACCGTTCCTTGATCAGTGTTCCCGGGTCAAGGGCCAACAGGTCCCTCATTCCTTCAGTGAAAAACAGAACCAGAACGATCACGAGCCAGCTGACCAGCAGGACTTGCAGGCGAGTCGTCTGTTTGACACCGACGATATTGAGGATGGTATAGAGCCCGACGAGAATCAACGCGACGACCTTGATCGGGATATCGATGAACAGGAGCAGGTAGGCGCCCATGCCGATCAGGGCAAAGGCACTCTTGAGCATCATGACCGCCCAGGTGCCCAGGCCACCGATCGTGCCGACCATCGGCCCCAGGGTTCGGTCGACGTAATAATAGGTCCCACCCGCTCGAGGCATGGCCGTGCACAGTTCGGCTTGGGAGAACATCGCGGGGATCATCAAGATGCCGGCCAGCAAATAGGCCAGAACGACGGAGGGACCGGTCTTGGCGAATGCCAGACCGGGCAGGAGGAAAAAACCCGAGCTGAACATGACGCCGGTGCAGATGGCGATCACCTGAAACAGGCCGATTTCTTTCTTCAACTGAGGGGAAGGTTTCGATTGCGTCACCGTTCAACTGTACACCGGAATGGGTTGATTCAGAATCACCCGTCGTGTGTGACCTTTCCCATTGCCTCGACAATTTCACTTCGAGCGCTCTACGAAGGCTGCCAACCACACAAGGAGAAAGAAAATGATTCGCAACATATCCATTGCAGTTGTATTTATCGCAGCATCGGTGGCAATGACCCCGGAGTTCTCCCACGCACAGCTGAGCGTTGCCGACCCTGCAACCATAGAATCAGAGTTCACCGGGCAGTTTTCGCTGCACGGTCAGTGAAAGAGATGACGATTCCCCTGACGCTCAAGTGGAAGGGTGACGCCGTCAAGGTCTCGGCCGACAGGCAGGGGAATCGATTGAAACGATGCAGTACAATGCCTGGGCCGCGTCGATCGAACGAGACGGCGACGGCCGAAGTTGACCGAACAACCACGGACTTGATCGGAAGGACAGGTACCGAATGACCGAACCCACCTATGGCCTGATCGGCCGTGGGCGAGTCGCCACCCACATGGCGCACTACCTGCGGCTTGAAGAGCAGCCGTGCTTCGTCTGGCACAGGGATGCCGGCCTCTCCGTCGAGCGCGCTCTCGAACACTGCGACACGATTTTGTTGGCCGTCAATGACGACGCGCTGGGACCGTTCGCCGAGGCCCATCCTTTCCTTTCAGACCGGACGACCGTGCACTTTTCGGGCTGCCGCGTCATGGCGTCTATTCCCGGAATTCACCCCGTGATGACCTTCGGACCGGAGCTCTACGCTCTGGAGACCTACCGGGCGATGCCTTTTGTCGAAGAGGCTGGAGGCCTGACCTTCGGTGAGGTGTTCCCGGCCCTGGAGAACCCCAGCTGGTCGTTGGATCCCGAAGACAAGCCCCTCTATCACGCCTTATGCGTTCTCGGCGCCAACGGCACGGCGGTGTTGGCCTCCACGGTGTTCGGTCAGCTCGAAAGCAGGCTGGGCCTCCCGCGGACCCTGCTGGCGCCGTTGATGGAAAAGACCCTGGAGAATGCTCTCGTCCGGGGAGGGGAGGCGCTGACCGGGGGGCCCTGGGTTCGAGGAGACGCCGAGACGATCGACAGCAATCTCGAGGCCCTCAAGGGGAATCCCATGGCGGGTCTTTACCACGCATGCCTTCAGGCGCATCGAAACGGAGACGAGCGACGATGACAGTTCTCGACTTTTTGAAGAAGAAACAGAACAGGCGGCCGATCTCGATGGTGACCTGTTACGACAGTTGGAGCGCGGCCCTGATCGCCAGGACGGACATTGACTGCGTGCTGGTCGGGGACAGCGTCGCGATGACGCTCTACGGCCACGACAATACGCTCAACGTCGATATCGAAACCATGGCGGCCCACACGGCGGCAGTGCGGCGCGGTCTGCCGGGGGGATTCATCATCGGTGACATGCCCTTCCTCTCGTACCGCAAGGGTCTCGAGGACACAATCAGCAATGTCGGAATGCTGATGAAGGCGGGCGCCAACGCGATCAAACTGGAGGGCGCCGACGGCAATTTGGACCTGATTCGACACATCGTTGCCTCCGGCATTCCGGTCATGGGTCACCTGGGTCTGACCCCGCAGTCGGTGCATCGTTTCGGAGGCTTCAGGGTACAGGCCCGCGACGAAGAAGCCGCGCTTCGGCTCGAGGATGAGGCCCTGGCCCTGCAGGAGGCAGGCTGTTTCTCCATTGTCCTCGAAGCCGTACCTGCGTCGGCGGCCGCATCGGTCACGAGCCGGCTGGAGATCCCCGTCATCGGGATCGGGGCGGGGCCGGACGTCGACGGGCAGGTGTTGGTGCTTCAGGATCTCCTGGGACTCAACCCCGACTTCAATCCGAAATTCGCCCGGCGCTTTTTGGACGGGGCGGGGCTGATCGTCGATGCCCTGCAGGCGTATCACCGGGATGTCGGTGAACGGTCTTTTCCAACTGTGCAGGAGAGCTATCGATGATGGAGATCATTACGGCGATCACCGAAATCGGTGACCGGGTTCGGGAAATCCGTGCTCAGGGGCGGACCATCGGTTTCGTGCCCACGATGGGCGCCCTGCATCCGGGCCACCTCAGTCTGGTCGAGAAGGCTCGCGCGGACAACGACATTGTCATCGTCAGCATCTTCGTCAACCCCACTCAATTCAACGACAAAGGTGATCTCGAACACTACCCACGGACATTCGAGAGCGACCGTCGTCTTTTGCAGGAGGCCCGGACAGACATCCTGTTTTTTCCGGAGGCTGACGGGCTCTATCGTGACGAATTCCGGTTCAAGGTGACCGAGAGTCCCCTGAGTGAAGAACTCGAAGGGGCCCATCGGTCCGGTCATTTCGACGGAGTCCTGACCGTCGTCATGAAGCTCCTCAGTCTGATTCGGCCTGATCGGGCCTACTTCGGCGAAAAGGACTGGCAGCAGTTCATTCTGGTTCGGGACATGGCTGCGGCATTCTTCTTGGAAACCGAGATCGTCCCTTGTCCTGTGATTCGGGAACCCGATGGGTTGGCGATGAGTTCGAGAAACACCCGCCTGTCGGCGGAGGAAAGGCGTCGAGCTGCGTATTTTTCCGAGGTCCTCCGGGGCCGCGGCACGACCGACGAAAAAAAACGTGCACTGAAGGACGCCGGCTTCGAGGTCGATTACCTCGAAGAGCGGGATGGCAGAACTCTGGGGGCTGTTGTCCTCGGGAGGGTGCGATTGATCGACAACGTCAAACTTTCTGAAACGGAGAAGCTCCATGAAATTGTGTTTGGACATCGGTAACTCACAGATATTCGGCGGGCTTTTTGACGGCGAGAATCTGAAACTGAGGTTTCGAAGGCGCCTTCAGCGCGGGGCGTCGTCAGACGAGTTGGGCCTTTTCTTCAGGCAGGTCCTGGGGGAGAACGGTGTAGAGCCGTCCGGGGTCCGGTCCATCGGCTATTGTTCGGTCGTGCCGGATGTCAACCATTCTCTGGCCAACGCCTGCCGGAACTATTTCCGAATCGAACCCTTCAGTCTTCAAGCCGGCGTCAAGACCGGTTTGAAGATTCAATACAAGAACCCCGCGGAAGTTGGCGCCGACCGGATCGCCGATGCCATTGGAGCAGTGGCCCGCTACCCCGGCAAAAACCTGATCCTGATCGATTTCGGCACGGCGACGACGCTGGAGGCGGTCACGGCTGAACGGCAGTATCTCGGCGGCGCCATCGTTCCGGGCCTTCGAATTTCCATGAACGGGCTCGAGCAGAACACGGCACGCCTGCCGAAGGTGGAGATCGTGAAACCTGAGAGGGCTTGCGGACGCTCGACTATCGAGAGCATTCAGTCGGGGCTCTACTGGGGACATTTGGGCATGATTCGGGAGCTTCGGGACCGGGTGGGTCGAGAGTGTTTCGCCCGGGACAAGCCGGTCGTCGTCGGTACCGGGGGCTTTGCAGGGTTGTTCAACGGGGAAGGCCTCTTTGATAGCGCGGGAAATGAACGCCTTCGCCCGCCCCACCGCTTCCCTGAGATCAAGCCCTGCCCCGAGAAAGGTTGCCACC
>JBDLIO010000322.1:0-4206 GCA_039714865.1 Acidobacteriota bacterium
CGTCCCGCGAAGGCCTGTTGGCGGTGCCACGGGACTGGAGAGACGGTTCCCGAGCCCTCGGCAGCACCCAGTGGCAGACGCTTCGAACGATCGTGCTGCCCGCCGCCATGCCCGGCATCCTGACCGGGGTCATTCTGGCCGTCGGGCGGGCCGCCGGTGAGGTCGCCCCCCTGATGCTGACCGGCGCGGTCAAGCTGGCGCCGAGCCTGCCCCTCGACGGTTCGGCCCCGTTCCTCCATCTCGACCGAAAATTCATGCATCTGGGGTTCCACATCTACGATGTCAGCATGCAGTCCCCGAACGTCGAGGCAGCCAAACCGATGGCCTTCGCCACAACCCTGGTGCTGCTGGCCCTCGTCGCCGGTCTCAATCTGGGCGCCATCGTCATCCGGCGGCGCCTGCAAAAGGCCTACCGCGGGGGTGAGGTATGAGCAGCCAAGAAACTCATGAAATAGCCACAAAAAGGCACAAAGAGGCACAAAAAGAAATGCCAGACTCGACCTCACCGATATCCACCGTACTTGCTTCCGAGAATCTCGACCTCTATTACGGCGAGACCCAGGCCTTGAAGAAAATCAGCCTGGCGATGCCCGAACGCAAAGTCACAGCCCTGATTGGTCCCTCCGGCTGCGGCAAGAGCACCTACCTTCGGTGTTTCAATCGTATGAACGATTCCATCGAGGGCGTACGCCTTGAAGGCAAGGTCATGGTCGAAGGCGAGGACGTCAACGGGCGAGAGGTCGACCTGGAAAAGCTGCGCACCCGAGTCGGCATGGTCTTCCAGAAAAGCAACCCATTTCCGATGACGATCGCCGACAACATCACCTACGGACCCCGAATGGCCGGGGTCAAAAACAGGGCTCGCCTGCAGGAGATCACCGAACGGGCCCTGCAGCAGGCCGATCTCTGGACCGAAGTCAAGGATCGCCTGTCCGACTCCGCCCTCGGATTGTCGGGCGGACAACAGCAACGGCTCTGCATCGCACGGACCCTGGCCAACGAACCGCAGATCATCCTGCTCGACGAGCCGGCCTCCGCCCTGGATCCGATCTCGACCGCCAAGATCGAAGAAACCCTGGCACATCTCAAAGAGACCTATACCATTGTCATTGTGACGCACAATTTGCAACAGGCGGCCCGGATTGCCGATGAGACGGCCTTCTTCATGTTGGGCGAGGTGATCGAGTTCGGCGACACGACGACAATGTTCACCAATCCGGCCAAGGCGGTGACCGAGGACTACATCACCGGGAGGTTCGGATGAGGTGGGAGCTGTCAGCTATCAGCTATCAGCACTCAGCTTGCAAAGGACTGAATGATGCAACGACTTTTTGAAGAGGAACTGGAACAGATCAAGGAAACCATCTTGACGATGGCCGGCCTGGTCGAGCGGGCCCTTTCCGATGCGGGCAAGGCACTGGTCGAGCGGGATTCCGCGTTGGCACAACAGGTCATCGACGGCGACGACGCCATCGACCAACTCGAGGTCGAAATCGATCGCCTGGCTTCTGAATTTATCGTCAGGCACCAACCGGCTGCATCAGACCTCAGGTTCGTCGTCGTCGCCATCAAGCTCGGACCCGAGTTGGAACGCATCGCCGACCATGCCACCAACATCGCCGAGCGGGTTCTCTATCTCAACGACAAACCAAACGTCAAACCCCTGATCGACCTGCCCCGCATGCTCAATCTCTGCCGGGCGATGGTCTCGGACGCGATCTCCGCCTATGTCAGACGCGATTCGGCGAAGGCGCGGGAGATCATCCGCAGAGATGACGAGGTCGATGCGTTGTACGTACAAATCCTCCGCGAATTGATCACATTCATGATCGACGACTCTCAGACGATTTCCCGTGCCATCGCTCTGATCTTCGTTGCGCGCTACGCAGAACGCATCGGCGACCAGGCGACCAACATCGCCGAGGAAATCGTCTATCTCGAGGAAGGTACGCCGATTCGCCACCAACCGTTGGAGGACTGACTCGTGGCTCAAGCTCAGCTGCTCCTGATTGAAGATGACGCCGATCTTGTTCAGTCTCTTCGCCTGGCACTGGAGCGAGAGGACTACTCGGTGGACCACGCCCTCTCAGGGCTCGAGGGTCTGACGAAGGTCGTTGAGAAACCTCCTGATCTTCTTCTGCTCGATCTCAATCTTCCCGACATGGACGGCCTGTCGATCTGCAGGGAGATCCGCGGAAACCCCGTGACGCGAGACCTTCCGATCATCATGTTGACCGCCAGGGCTCAGGAGCACGATCGGGTCCTCGGCCTGGACCTCGGCGCCGACGACTACATCGTCAAGCCCTTTTCCGTTCGGGAACTCAAGAGCCGCATTCAGGCACTGCTGAGACGTCGACAACTGGACGGCGGTGTCCCCGAAGACCATTTTTCTGAGGGACGTCTGAAGGTCGATTTCAGATCACGGCGCGTCTCGGTGTCCGGCGCCGAAATCCGTTTGACAACCCGCGAACTCGAGTTGCTGTGGTTTTTGATCACCAACCGACCCCAGGTCTTGTCCCGAGAACGGATCCTCGAACGAGTATGGGGCCTGTCGTCCGATGTCGAGACCCGCACCATTGACGTCCATATTCGGGCCTTGCGGAAGAAGATCGACGCTGATGTCGTAGAAACCGTCATCGGCGCCGGTTACCGCTTCCGGGGCTGTCCATGACCCGAGCACGCCATTTCCTGATCACGGCGCTCGCCGGCCTGCCAATTCTGGTGGTCGGTTTTGCGGCAACTTCATCCACGCCATCAAACCAGGCCTTGATTTTCGTTTTTTGGCTGGCTGCAGTCGGCTTTGCCGGAGAGGTTGTCTGGCGACGGTCGCAACAACCGGTCACCACGCTCATCTCAGATCTTGGCCTCAATTCGATCCACCAGGTGTCTCACCGACTTGGAAAACTTCAGGACGAGGCCGAACGGTGCCGAACTGAACGGACGGAGATGTCTCAGTTGATCAACGACATTTCTACCGGTCTCGGAGAGGGCCTTCTGGTCGTCGACCCTGATCTCCACGTCCGTCTTTGCAATCCCCGAGCCCAACACTTTCTCGGCGCTGAGTCCTTGAGGCTCGGGGCATCTCTCCTCGACGTCGAACGAAGCCCCGATATCGTCGACGGCATTCGCAGCGCCGTCGACGGCCAAACGGGGAAACGAATCCTCGTTGAGAACCCACGCGGAGTCTGGGAACTCCGGTCCTTTCCATTGAGCCAGGGCGGCGCCGTGGTCCTGGTAACCGAGGTCGGTTCACTTCGAAGGGCTGCCGAGTTGCGGAGGCGGTTCGTCCAGGACCTCTCCCACGAACTCCGGTCACCGTTGGCCGTGATGCGGACCACGGTCGAGGCCTTGGAGGACGAGGTTCCTCACGACATAGCTCGAATGATGGTTCGGCAGGTCGAGCGGATCACTCGATTGACCGACGAACTCTACGAGTTGGCTTCGATCGAAGCAGGGACTCTCAAGATGAAGACAACCCACCAATCGATCGTTCCCGTCGTGCGACAGGTGGCGTCCGATTTCGCCGCGGTTGCCTCCCGGGCCGAGGTTGATCTTCGCACCGATCTTCCTGAGGACTTTTCATTCGATTTTGACACAAGGGCTTTGACCCGGGTTCTCTGCAATCTGGTCGACAACGCCATCAAGTACAACCGTGCCGGCGGATGGGTCAAGATCACTGCATCACGCCTCGGAAACGCAGCCCAGATCGAGGTAGAAGACTCCGGCCTCGGTATTCCCGCACCGGAACTCTCAGCGGTGCTACAGAGGTTCTACAGGGTCGACCGTGCACGAACACCCGGCACAGGCGGTCTCGGCCTCGGATTGGCCATCGTCAAACACATGGTTCAGTTGATGGGTGGTGAGCTCAACCTGGATTCACGTGAGGATGTTGGTACCCGGGTGACGGTCAGCTTCCCCCTTGCCTCCACCGCCACCGAGTAGCTTTGCACTCTTCGCCGTTCAATCGTGTCCGGTGCTCGGGACCGGTCCGACTTTGTAGACCCGGATGATCTCTTTTGCATCCCTGGAAAACCGAAAGGGCGTTTTCCACCGTACGGTCGAATAGAAACCCGCCTTGCGGCTCATGGTTTGAAGAGGCACAGTTCCGGAATAGACATGTTCTTCGGAGAGGACCAATCGTCGTTTGAGCTCCGGGTTGAATCGGCTCTTGTGGGTCGTCACCGGCCAGATCAGCAGGCTGCCCTC
>JBDLIO010000323.1:0-4202 GCA_039714865.1 Acidobacteriota bacterium
ACCGCTACTTGACACCCGGGGGGTGCTCGGGTAGAGTCCGGCTCCCCTGTGTCTACAGGGTAAGTCCTTTGTGGGGATTAAGAAGATGCGTAGTTACATTCCGAAAAAGGATGAGATCTCTCGCGAATGGCTGGTGGTCGATGCCTCGAACAAGGTTTTGGGGCGTCTGGCAACTGAGGTGGCGCGGGTACTCCGGGGCAAACACAAGCCCGAGTACACCCCGTTCCTCGACACCGGCGATTTCGTGATTGTACTCAACGCGGGCAAGGTTGCAGTGACCGGCCGTAAGATGGAAGACAAGCTCTATTACCGGCACTCCGGATATCCGGGCGGGCTGAAAGTGGAGACCCTTCGCGAGCGGTTGGACAAGTATCCCGAGCGTGTCATTCGTTCGGCGGTCTGGGGCATGCTGCCCAAGAATCGTTTGGGGCGCCAGTTGCTCCGTAAACTCAAGGTGTACGCCGGACCGGAGCATCCGCACCAGGCCCAGCTGCCGAAGACGATGACTTTGTGATGTCGATAGGGGGACATCGTGGCTGAGATCCAATATTACGGAACCGGGCGCCGCAAAACTGCGGTGGCTCGTGTCTACCTTCGACCGGGGACCGGGAAGATCGTTGTCAATCGTCGCGATTTCGACAATTTCTTCCCCAACCGCGTGCTGAAGATGGTAATTCGACAGCCGCTGCTGCTGACCGAGACCCAGGACAAGTTTGACATCCTGGTCAACGTTGACGGTGGCGGTTCTACGGGACAGGCCGGAGCGATCCGCCACGGGATATCGAGGGCCCTCCTCGAGTACAACGGTGAGTTCCGTCCTCAGTTGAAGGCCGGTGGTTTTCTTACCCGCGACGCCCGTAAGGTGGAGCGCAAGAAGCCTGGCCAGCCCAAGGCGCGGAAGCGCTTTCAATTCTCCAAGCGGTAAGGGAGAGCGTAGTGGCCACGATTCAGATGAAGGAACTGCTCGAAGCGGGTGTGCACTTCGGGCATCAAACTCGGCGCTGGAATCCGAAGATGAAGCCTTTTATTTTCGGAAAGCGCAACGGCATTCACATTGTCGACCTGCAAAAAACCCTGAAGTATTTCGAGGAAGCTGCGGAGTTCGTCCGCGACCTGGCGACCAACGGCCGCAACATCCTTTTTGTTGGGACCAAGCGCCAGGCCCAGGATACGATCCGGGAAGAGGCCACGCGCTGCGGGATGTTCTACATGAACCACCGCTGGCTTGGTGGGACGATGACCAACTTCGACACGATCAAGAAGTCCATTACGCGCTTCAAGGAGATCGAGGTCGCGTTGGCCAACGAGGACAGCCATCTGACCAAGAAAGAGCGCATCGGTCTCGAGCGCCAGAGAAAGAAGATGGAACGGGCAATCGGTGGGATCAAGGATATGGAGGGTCTCCCGGAGGCTCTGTTTGTCATCGACACCGAGCACGAGCACATTGCGATCAAAGAGGCCAATCGCCTCGGGATTCCGGTGATTGCGGTTGTCGACACCAATTGTGATCCGGAAGACGTCGATTTCCCGATTCCGGGTAACGACGATGCCATTCGGGCCATTCGGTTGTTCACATCTCGAATCGCCGATAATGTGCTTGAGGGCCTGAATCTCTCCGACAAGCGGTTCGTCGGGCCCGAGGGCGCCGAGGGTTCCGCCGTTCCGGATGAAATGCCCGCCGAGGCTGAACCGGCCGTTGACGAGGCGCCGGCAGCCGAGGAAGCCGTTGCAGCCGAAGCGGCTCCTGAGACGGAGACGGTTGTGGAAGCTGAGGAAGTCGAAGCAGCTCCGGAGGCGGAGCCGGTCGAGGCAGTTGAAGAGACGGCAGCATCCGAGGACAAGGATGAGTCCGTGGCGGAAGAGGCAGCGACCAAGGCCTGAGAGTCGAACGATTGATTTCCATGGGCCAGGCGCACCCTGCGCTTGGCCCTTTTTCAAAAGAGGTGTGACATGGCAATAACGGCAGCTGCGGTAAAAGAATTGCGGGAGCGTACAGGCGCAGGCATGATGGATTGCAAGAAGGCCCTGGTCGAGGTTGACGGCGACATTGACGAGGCCATCAAGTTTTTGAGAACCAAGGGACTGGCGGCAGCGTCCAAGAAGGCCCACCGTGCGGCCAATGACGGCTTGGTTGTGATCGTCGGTGACGCCGGTCGCAAGGCGATCCTCGAACTCAATTGCGAGACCGAACCGGTTTCGAAATTTCCCGACTTCAGGAAATTTGCCGACACCCTGGTTCAGCAGACGCTCGAAAGTGGCGCCACCTCGGTCGAGGAGCTGAAGGCTCAGCCGACGTCCGGTGATCCCGATCATACGGTTGAAGAGTCGATTTCCCTGATGATCGCAGGAATCGGCGAGAATATCGTGCTCAACCAGTGCACGGTCGTCAACGCCGGAGACGGCAATACACTGGCTTCCTACATTCACATGGGCGGCCGCATGGGCGTTGTCGTCGAGGGCAGTAGCGCAGTCAGCGAAGAGGCTCTCCACGATGTGGCTCTGCACGTTGCCGCCAGCGGTCCCCGTTTCGTCAATCGCGACGAGGTCACCCAGGATATTTTGGATACCGAGAAAGAAATCGCCATGAGGCAGGCGATTGAACAGGGCAAGCCCGAGAATATCGCCGAGAAGATGGTTTCCGGGAAGATGGAGAAGTTCTTCGTGCAGGAGGTCCTGCTGGCGCAGGCCTTCGCCAAGGACCCTTCGGTGTCGGTTGGCGAGTACCTCAAGAACACCTGCGGGCCGGACGCGACCATCCTTTCTTTCGTCCGTTACCAACTGGGAGCGGGCGCCTGAGGGCGTTTTGATATTGTAGATTGAACACCCGCCGCTCCGGCGGGTGTTTTTTTTGGGACGGATGCCAGGGTCAGGGACCGGTGCAGGAAACAGCGACCGGGACAGGGTCGGCGAACAGCGACAGCGTCAGTGAACCGCTTCAGCGACAGCGAACCGGTGACCGCAATCCGCGTCGGTAGCGGGGGACCTGACGCTGTCACCGAGGCGTTCGCCGTGGATTGCCAGGTGCCGACTTTCTTCGCCACGGCGGCTCAGCCTGCAGTTCTGCCCGATGAAGGAAGTCATACCAGGCATCCCGTCGGAGAGGCGGCGCTCTTGGATTCCAGCATCACGGCAGCCTGATTTCTTAACTTCTGCTATAATGCCTTCATGCGGAGGTGCAGCATGTTTGCAGTGAAGACTATTGGCAAGAGTGGACAGATCGCTCTCGGAAAGGAATTTGCCGGCAAGCAAGTACTTGTCGATCGGGTGGAGCCGGGCGTGTGGGTTGTCAAGCTCGGCGAGTTCGTGCCGGATTCGGAACGCTGGCTTTTCCACGCCCCTGTTTCCGGTGATCTGGACGAGGCTATTCGGTGGGCAGAGGCCAACCCACCCCAAGAAACCGATTTTGAAGCGTTGGAGACCAAGGGCGCCGGTCGTTGAGCCCGCAACCATTACTTCTTCTTGATCTCAACAATGTAGTTTTCCAGCGGCAGCTTTTTGCCCTGGAGGCGGGTCAACAGCGTGCAGTCCTCAGCTCCCTCCACAAGTTGAGTCAAATGACCTGGCAGCAGGTGTACCGCGATCCCGGCCTGCGCTGGGAGGCCATTTTGTCTCGTTCGGGGCCAAACGGTGGCCGGCTTTACTCCTTGCGGGTAGGCCGTGCTTGCCGAGCCGTGGCCTTTCGCGAAGAGAACTGGTTGCGGCTTTTGACCTTGCATCCCGATCACGATTCGGCATATCGCTAGCGTCAGGGGCCGGGACAGGGGCAGCAAACAGAGACAGCGTCAGTGAACCGCTTCAGCGACAGCAAACCGGCGACCGCAATCCGCGTCGGCAGCAGCGAACCTCCTTCCGGGCCGGCATCGGTGGACTTGGCGCGCTCCCGGTCGCCGAGGCTGGTGACTGCCGCGGTCGCTGCCATCTGCACCTGACGCAGTAACTGCAACTGACTCCGCCGCTGCCATCTGACCCTGCCACCGTCTACCGTCCTGGCTCCTGTTCTCCAGCCCCGGCCTTCGGGAGCGCCTTGAGGTTACTCTTCATCGGATGGCTGCCGATCGCTCCCGCTCGGTCGTTTTCCTCAAGAGGCAGCGAAGCGCGGTTTGGAAAGAGGACCGCCTCTTGAGGAAAAGACCTCGGCGGCCTCCGGCGTTGGCCGAGATTCGGTTGCTGAGGCGTTCGCCGAGGGTTGCCCGGCAAGGCTT
>JBDLIO010000324.1:0-4197 GCA_039714865.1 Acidobacteriota bacterium
AAAACACCGTTAATACTCAGGACGACGGCCGCGGCCAGGGCGCCGGTAATCTCCGATCTGGTCAGGACGGCCAGCCCCATTGAGAGGACCAGGTAGAAAACCGCTGCCTGCAACGATCCGTAGAGGGCACCGATAGTTACCGGAGCGAAGAAGGCGAACGTCACGGTCGCCAACAAGGTCTCTGCCGCAACCAACAGACCGAAGGCTGCGGCCAGCTTGCCGAGCCACACTCGGTGAGCTCCTCCGGGTACGGTATAGGCGATTTCCAGGGTCCGCCGGTCGATCTCATCGGCGATGATCCGGACACCCAGGCCTATGCTGAGGATGATCATCGGAAAGCCCACCAAAGCGGTCTGAACCGACGACTGCTCGAAGGCCGACGGCTGCCACCCCACCACAAGTCGAAAGGCCTGGAATGCCGGCCACAACAGGGTCAAAAGGGGCGCTATCCAGAACCGGCGACCCCCGATCAGCCGCGCCGACAACCCGACGAACCGAACCCAATCCCCGAGCCGAGAGCGGAGAATCGATAGCCTGGTCATACGCAGAACCCAAAGAGCCGACCACAGGGAAAGAGCCACAAAGAGGCACAAAAAGGCATAAAAAGGAGGACAAGGAACGCAGAGATGCAAAGGCCCAACCCGGCCCCCCTCCACGCGAATTTCGACGTTGGACGTTGAACGTTGAACGTTGAACGTTCTATTTCTTTCATCCTTCTGCCTTCATCCTTCCTCCCCCACCAGCGCCAGATACCCATCCTCGAGGGTCGGTTCCAGGGCCTCGGCTTTTTGATGAGGCCGACTGTCGGCCAACAATCGCAGGCGGGCCGTACCGTCATCTTCTGGAACGCGGTCGACCATACGGCCCTCCAACGCTCGCTCTTCGTCGGGTCCAACCCGAAGGGACCAGATTCGGCCGCGTGCATGATCCGCCAGGGCAGCCGGTTCCCCGTCGAAAACCACCTCGCCCCTTCGCATTACCAGGACACGTTCACAGGCCACTGCCACATCTTCCACGACATGGGTGGAAAAGAGGACCACCCGTCCCCGTGCCAGCCGCGACAGGAGATTGCGGAAACGAATCCTCTCTCGGGGATCAAGACCGACCGTCGGCTCGTCGACGATAATGACCGGCGGCAGGCGCAGGAGGGTTCGAGCGACGGCGACTCGTTGCCGCATGCCCCCGGAGTAGGAGCCGATGTTTTCGTCGGCTCGATCCCCGAGGCCGACCTCTTCCAGCAGATCAGCAACCCGCCGACGGCGATCAGAACCGCTGCCGACACCATAGAGCAGGGCAAAGTACTCCAGGTACTCGCGGGCGGTGACATCCTGGGGGAGGCCGAATTCCTGCGGCAGGTAGCCGACCCACCGGGCCAGGTGCTTTCGGACCCCCTTCAATGGGACCCCGCCGAGGGTGATGGCGCCGACCGAGGGATCCAAAATTCCGGCCAGCAGCCGCAATACGGTGGTTTTCCCGGCGCCATTGGGGCCCAGGAGCCCCACCATTCCCCGCTCCACCCGGAAGCCGATTCCGGCGACCGCCTCGACCTCCTCCCGTGGCAGATCGAGACCGAAGACCGCTCTGGAAAAGCCGCGCCACATCGTGCGCAGTCGAATCACCAGGCCGTTTGATTTCAGCGGTCCCAACTGACCCGTGGCGAGCCGTTGTGCCGTCCTCCGGCCCAACTGAACGACACCAACCACGGCGACCGTCACTACCAGGGCAAAAGGCACGAAACCGGGGCGCCCACCTTCGACCCACGGCACGAGGGTGTGCCGCCAGGCGAGCAGGGCGACGGCCGCCCAGGGTGACAGGGCCGCCAGAACATTTTCGACACCACCCGGCGCGACTCGGCCGAGGACATCGTGCCGTCCTCGAGCAACCCGAAGGGACCTCAGGCCGAAGGCAGCCACTGCGGCGGCAACCAACGACGCCACCAGGGTCCACCACATACTGTTGACGGCAACGGCCAGGTAGACGACACCGACGAAGAGGATGGCGGCAGTCACCGCTCGTGATGAAGCATCGGACCGATCGACCGGAGACCCTCCCCTCTCCAACACCCGCTGGGCAAAGTCCCGGCCCGAGCCCAGGGCACGCCCAACCGGACCGGGCCGTCCATAGACCTTTCGCAGGCAACGGACTTCCAGGGCCGGCGGCAAACCCTCGTCGGCCCGTGGCGCGGCGGGCCGCTCCCGACGCAGGATCAGCACGGCCGCACCCAGGGTCATCGATGCCACCAGCAACGTCGTCAAGACCTGCCACGTCAGGGTGGTGATCTGATCCGACAGGATCAACGGCGCCATCACCGCCGTTGTCAGGCCCACCCATCCCAGCATCACCCAGGGGCCCAGCCGGCCGAAGACCGAATCCAACCGGTTGAGCAGCACGAAACCCATCGGGATCACCAGCAAGGTCAACAGGGTCGAGGTCACCAGCCCGCCCATGACGACCGTTGCGAACGGCGGCCAGATCTCCATCTCACGTCCCGTGGTCAAGGCCAGCGGCCACAAGCCCGCGACGGTCGTACATGTCGTCATCAAGACGGGCTTGGCCCGTTCCCGCACGGCCGCCAAGGCCGCCGCCCCTGCGGTCCACGAGCCGCCGAGAACCCGCTGCTGCATCCGGTCCACCAGCAAAATGGCCGGATTGACGGTCAGACCCAGCAGGGCGACGACTCCGACCAGGGCCATCAAATCGGCCGGTGTCCCGGACAGCACCAACGCCCAGGTGGCGCCCAGAACGGTCAAGGGCACAGCCGCCAGCACCAACACCGGCATCGTCAGGCTCTCGAAGGTCACGGCCAATACAGCAAAGAGCAGGAGCAGAACCGGCCCGGCGACCTTCCGGAACCAGCTGAGGGCCTCGTCCTTTTCGACGACGCTCACGGTGCATCCCTCGGGCCTGTAGACTTCTCTCACGGCGTCACGGATCCTCTGCTCCACGGCTTTTCGGCCCGGTCCCGTCGTCGGCGCCTCCGGCCCCAGGCGGTAGGAGACCGTCGCCTCCCGACGCCCGTTGTGATGCTCGATCGTCGGCGGAGGCGGCATGATCCTGACCGAGGCCAAGGATCCCATCGGCATCACCCCGGCCGTCGTCGCCACCCTTAAATCAGCGATCTCGTGCACGGCGTTTTCAATCCGCGTCCGGTCGCTGCGCACGACCACCGGAATTTCGCGGCCTTCGTATGTCGTGAATCCGGTCTGCATTTCCAGACCTTCCCGGCGAATCAGCCCCAAGGCAGGCAGGACCTGATCGGGCGTCAAGCCGACCGAGGCCAACGACCCGTGGTCCGGGCGAACCTGCAGCTCGTCCCTTCCGGCACGACCCGATGTCCAGACCGAGCCCACTTCCGGGACCGACTGCAACCGCTCGCGAATGGCGTTGGACAGGCGCTGAAGCTGGGCAGCATCCGGCCCCGAGATGACGACCTCCGCAGGTCCGCTGCCCAGAGCGGCGGCGGCCCCACCGCCTCCGTCCCCATGCCCTCCCGCAGCGCCGCCGTCCAGTCGCCTGATCTCGATGCCGTCGATGCCCTCGACCGCCCGATCCAGTTGGGTGCGAAGCCTGGCCGCCGTGGTGTTCTTGGGCCTCTCGAACGCATCCTGCAGCTTGACGGTCAACGTACCGCCCTCTTCCTGAAAGACGCTTTCGACGCTTTCAACCCCCACCATGTCCATCGCGGCCCGTTCCAAACGGTTGATGATCTCGCCCGTTGCCTCCAGCGAACCCGAAGCCGGCACCTCGAGGGACAGACGAACCTCATCGGCTTCGGCAGCTTCCGTACCGGCCGTCGTCACCGCCACCCAGGGTACGGCGACCACGACCGTGACGACGACTGCGGCGCCGACCCCCGCCAACCAACCCGCCGGGCGGCGGAGCCCGGTGACCAGGATCCCGGAGAACAACTCCCGCCATCGGTCCGGCCGGTGAAGTCCGGCCCAGGCCTCCCTGCGCCGTCGTTCATGGGCCAGACGGGCTACGGCCGCCGGCGCCGCCAGACGACGGGCCAAAAGCGGCACCAAGGCGACTGCGACCAGAACCGAGGCACCGAGGGGGAGGAGAATGGCGATTGCAAGGAGCTTCAGCATGCCCCGCATCACTGCTTCTTCGGTGGCAAAGGCCACCGGCAAAAAAACGACGGCGTTGGTCGCGGACGCCGCGAGGATCGCCCGCACAGTGCGCCTCACACCCTCG
>JBDLIO010000325.1:0-4196 GCA_039714865.1 Acidobacteriota bacterium
CACATCGCTCAGCGGTGCTTTCTCCCCTCGAGGTGCTCAACGTAGTGTCAACTACGCCTCCGCGCCTCTCGGGTCGAAATCCCCACTGCGCATTGTGTCACCCGACTCGAAGCCGTCGGCAAAAAGGTACTCCTGGTAATAGATGCACACAGAGTAGAGCTGGTGGTCGGCTGAGTTGAGACAGGTGGTGACAAAATAGGCGTAGGTGGGATAGCTGATCACCGGGTAGTTGATTGTGTCATCACTGCGCTGCTGAAATCGGCGGCTGGAATGACCAAAGGGGAGGTGTGGCTCACCTTTGCAGCGTTGCTCGGCGACGATGGCTCAGGAACCGGAACGTATGCGCCACAGGGGACGAGCTACGCTGTGCGACGGCATGACGATCGGGCGACTCGAACGGCGCTACGAACACGAGACAGGGGCCAGCAGATTCCACTTTAAAAACGCCATCCCGTGGTCGAAGATTGGGGGTAGGCGCACGGCCTACGCAAACGGCCGGTGCATTCTCCACTCGCCATTTCATGTTGTTTCTCCTGAACACCGACTTTAACAGATGTTGAGCGATTCCAAATCCGAACAGCCTATCGCCGACTTTGTGAACTTCGTGACACGTGGCCCCCAAATGCACCCAAATCGTAAATTGTGAGGTTGTGATCGGTGGCACCCATGCCTCGTGGTGCCGAAGGCCCCAAACCCGCTCATTCCCCCTGGGACGTATCCTCGTTCGATATTTGTTTGCTCAAGGTCTGTTCCCATCAGCTGACCAGGGACTGTGACGACGGTGCCGCTGACACCGCCGCTCAGCCCCTCACCGCCCTCACTGCGGCCGGCAGAGAGGCTAGACGTCTCAGGGCCAACACCACAGCAGCCGCGGGGACTTCGAACAGGGAAAATCCCGCCGCTCGTCGATGCCGCACCAGGCGCCCCCAGTCCAGCAAGACCCTGGCGGCAGTCGCGACGCCGACACCGAGAACCCCGACACGCACAAGGCCCGCGTAGCGCATGGAGGGGTCCACCTGGCGCGCCCGGACGAAGCTGGCGCCATACCGGCCCGCCCGCCTCATCAGGTCGCCGAAGGTGACCGAGGGCCGATGCTCCACCGCAACCTCGGGTTCGTAAATCAGTGTTGCGCCGCCGCGGCGCAGGGTCTCGGTGAACAGGGTGTCTCCTCCGGCATTGGCCAACCGGGGATCGAACCGTACTCCGCCCAAAGTCAACCGGGCCAGGCCGAGGTTGCAGGTCGGCAGGGACCGAACCTCACGTTGGACCAGCCCCTGGTATTCGCCGAAATCGGCGATGCCCACGACACGCCGGAGGAATGGGCCGCGGTGGATCACCCTGCCGCCGACGACCGCCGACGGATCCTTTTCCAGCACGCCGACCAGGATTTCAAGCCAGTTCCCCGGCGCCACGCAGTCGGAATCAATGAAGGCGATGATGTTGCCGGAACTCTCGGTGATCCCCCGATTGCGCGAGAGATCGGCGCCCTCGTTGGCCTTGGTGATGACCCTGACTCCGGGGAAAAGGTCTCGAACGGCCTCTGCTGTGCCGTCGGTACTGCCGTCGTCAATAACGATGATCTCGGTCGTGGCAGACTGCACCGCCTGATTCTCGAGTGACCGCAAACAGTCGATCAACCGGTCACGATCGTTGTAGGTGACGACGATGACACTGACGCCGGGGCTCAGGCCTGTGCACGATGCCTCACTCAAGGTCTTTCCCCCGGATCACCCTGTTGCTCCTTCCATTGGGCAAAGTCGTCGGCAATCAATCGGCCGGCCTCGAGTGCCTTCACCTCAAGGGGTGGAATGATAGATCCCAGGCGGATCCTGATTTCAGACTTTCGAACGACCATCGCATCAAATACAGTTTGCAGTTCCTCGAGTGCCAACCCCTCGATCGGAATAACATATTCACCGAGGCCCAGTTCCGACATGATGCCGTGGGTCTTCGGTTGGTAGGCGATAGCCAGGGTCGGCACCCCGGAAGAGAGGGCGAAGATGTTGGAGTGCATGCGCGTACCGACGAAGAACTCCATCCGGCCGCACAACCACTTGATCTCCCCCGCGCTCAGCTCGTCCTCGACGACTCGAACATGGTCTTTCTGATCCACCAACCTGACCACGTTTTGGGCGGTTCTCCGATCGTCATCATGGCCCTCGGAATAGGTGACCTGAGGCAGAAGCACGACCTCCGTTCCTCGCTCTTCGATCAGCCAGTCCACGAAGGAGGCCATCGTTCGCTCAAATTCCAGCTGCTGCTCATCGTCCCGAAACCACTTCCTGACGGTCATGCCGACGGCCGGCTCACCTTCGGTCAAGTCGATCCCGAGGTCGCAGGTCGGGGGACGGCAGGCCTTGAGGAGGAATGCGGCATCGACCGCGGTTCTCACCTGCGTCGGCAAACGCCAGTCCTCGATCAATCTTCGCGACAACTCTTCTCGAACCTCCACCAGCCTCACCCTCGAGAGCGCCAAACGTACGAACCGGGCCTGCCACGACCCGGCAAAAGGACCGATTGACTGGGAATACAGGGAAACCGGCTTGCCGAGCAGCACAGCGAAGAAGAAGCTGTAAACATTGATCAGAAGCACCACGTTGCCGTGAATCGCCGAGGTGGTGTAGAGGTAACCCCCACCGGCGGCAACCACCACTTCTGCTCGGGCATAGGTCCGCATCAACTGACGGAGTCCCCTTGGGATGGCAAGGTCGAATCTCCCAAAACGCCACGCGACGGCCCACAACAAACTGAGGGGCAACAGCACCACGAGGAAGTACAGGGAGTTGACGCCCGGGCTGCTCGGAAACCGATTCTTGAGCGAATGAAAAGAAGGAGCCACGGGCACCGGAAAATGTTCCGAATCTGCAGGATAGTCGCCGGAGGAAACCCGAATGTCTGCATCCCGAAAGAGGCTCGAACGACGCAGGCTTTCCACCATGCCGAGAATGATTGCGGCATCCCCCCGATTTCGGGCGCTGTAGGCGTTGGTTATGAGGATGCGGGTCATGATTTCGTCAGCCTCGCCCACTCTCTTTATAGGCTTCTTTCCGACCGCGGGAGCTTGTGCCTCACGATGTCGGCCAGAGTTCGCGGCAGGTCTTTCTCCATCTCCCATCGCGTCCGTGTGTAGGGGGGGCAATGAAAGCACTCGGCCTGAAGCAGGTTCAAGTTTCGGTATCCGAGGTTCTTCGGATCATGGTAGATGTCCCAAGGTGCACGGTCCCTACAACTGCCGATCTCTTTGCTGTGCGAACAATAAAAGAGCCGGCCGTCATGGCCCAGAAGCAGCCCTCCCATGGCGTAGTAGCAGGAAAGGGACCGAGTCTTCCGCCCCTCCAGAATCGCTGCGATCTCACGATATTTGCCCGCCGAAACCCCAGACTGGGAGCGATCTTCCCCGAGGTTGCGCAAGAATTGAATCAGCTGCTCCTGACCATCGGGAGCAACGAAGGCCTCATCAAGCCCTTCGGTGCGGAATCTGGTCCTGTGCTCCCCGATCACGAAACTGAGCGGGATCCCCCGCCCGGCGGCCCATTTCTTGAGTTCTTCGGCGCCGTCGAGGTTCTCCGAAAGCAGCACACAGTTCAATGAGAAACTCAGCTGTCCTTCGTCACGAAAGTCTTCCAGCACCTCGATCGTGCGCTCAATCTTGCCGAAGGCATTTTCCACGCCGAAAATCCCGTCAAGATCTTCACCCATGGCGTGCACCGATACCGACACATCCAGAAGCGCACCGGTTTCCCGGGCGCGTTGGGCAATCTCGGGAAGCACGGTGCTCATGCGCCCGGTCAGCAGGCCGTTGGTCGTCAGGCTGAAACGTTTGATCCTGGTGCATTTCTCGAGAAACACGCCACACAGATCCGAAAGATCATCACGGAGGAACGGCTCCCCCCCACTGATCCCGACGAACTCCATTTTCGAGAACAGCCGGTCATCGAGGATCCCTCCCAGTGCCTGCGCAGACAACTCCTCCGCTCGGGCGCCGGTCTCCTTCCAGATTCCGCACATCACGCAGCGCGCATTACATCGGTGGGTCGAGATGTAGTGCATCGCACGCGGGAGACCGGGCTGCGAGCGCAACGGCTGAACCAGGTTATGGCGGAACCATACCGAAGCCGCCTCGGCTGCAAGGGAAACGGCTTCTCTCGGGGTCCGTCGACTCATGCGCCGGCGGCTTTGGCATGCTTCGGCGACAG
>JBDLIO010000326.1:0-4189 GCA_039714865.1 Acidobacteriota bacterium
AGACACATCCGCCCGCCGGACGGTTGGGGACGGGTGTTGGTAACGCCGATGGCCATCGGAGGCAGCCTCATCCTGCCGGCGGTCATTCTCCTCGGCACAGCGTGGCCCCTCCTGTTGGCTGCGGGCACCCCCCGGGTGGAAGACGGGGGCCGCCGGATCGGGCTGATGGGCATGACAAACGCGATCGGCGCAGCCCTCGGGGGCGCCTTCGCCGGGTGGTGGATCGTTCCCGCACTGGGAATCGGCCGCTCGCTGCTCGTTCTGGCCGCCTTCCACGGCATGTTGGCCGCCATCGGCGCAGGCAGGGTGGAACGGCCGAGGACATTCAAGGTGCTGGGCGGAACCTCGGCTCTCCTTCTGTTGCTCGGACTGCTCCTCCCCTCGTTCGGCCGCATCGCCTTACCCTCGACGGTCGAAGGGGAAGCCCTGTGGCACACCCTGCTCTACCGCGAAGGCCCGACCGGAACGGTGACGGTTCTCGAGGAACCTGCCGGCGGCCGACGCTCGATGTTCGTCGACAACAGCGCCGTGATCGGCACGACCTACGACGCGCTCAAGGTGGTTCGCATGTTGGGTCTGTTGCCGGCGCTCCTTCATCCCGGGCCCGATGACGTTCTGGTCATCGGCTACGGCGCCGGGGTGACGACCTCGATGCTGGCCGCCTCCCCAACAGTTCGTTCTATAGATGTTCGAGAAATCATCCCGGCTGTTGTGGAAGCTTCGGCTCTCTTTGAAACTGTCAACCACGGTGTCTTGCATTCCCCCAAGGTTCATCTCGGGTACGGCGACGGCAGAAATTTCCTGCTTCTCACCAACAAACGCTGGGATGTGATCACCTGCGATCCGGTGCACCCCCTCTACGGGTCCGCTGCCCTCTATTCCCTCGAGTTCTTTGAATTGTGCAAGACACGGCTGAACCCGGGGGGCCAGATGTACCAGTACCTCCCGCTCCACCACATGCCCCCGGCTGCCTTTCGACAGGCGATCGGGACTTTTTCGGTGGTGTTTCCTCATACCAGAGTCGCCTTCAGTCTGGGTCACGGCGTGCTGATCGGATCGGACCGACCGATTGAGATGGATTGGGATATTTGGGCCGACCGGCTCCGGGCGTTCGAAGAACCATCGGATCTGATCGACGCCGTACTCCAGACGCCCGCACAGATCGCTTCCCTGATGCAGTTGCACACGGAGGGGTGCCGGTCGGTCAGTCTCTCCCCTTCCTCGTCCGATCTCATGCCCGTGCTGGAATTCCTGGAACCGGCGGCTTTCGAATCAGGCGTATGGAAGGCCAACGCCCAGACCTTGATCGAGGCCTATAACTCACCTCTTGAGGCGATCCGGAACATTCCGCCCCACCTGGTTCCGGATATCAGGCGGTTGATCGCCGGAAAAAGATTGCTGCTCTTCAGTCAGCTCGAATGGAATGACGGCCGATTGCCCGAGGCAGCCTCGTGGCTGGCCAAAGCGCTCCAGGTAGCCCCCGAAGACCCCGAGATCAACCGCTTCGCCCATCAGGCTCAGCGGGAAGGCTGGCTCCGACAGTAACATCCCCGGCCTTCGGGGCCGCTCTTGGGATCTGGGGCGCCCGTCGGCTGACCGGGGCAGAGCCAAGGCCGGCGTCAAATATCATGGGCGCAATAATCGCTCAAACGGCGCGTGCCGGGTGCGCCCTCTCTTCATCGGGCAGACCTCCCAACCGAGCCGACGATGCGAAGAAGGGCGACACCGGGCAACGCCCGGAGGGCGCGCCGGCAATCGAGTCTCGGCCGAACGCCGTAGGCCGCCGCTCGCCTTTTCTGCGAGCCCGCGTTGTTATTGCATCCGACACATCGCTGCGGGCTCGCGGAAAAGGCGACGCTGGTCCGTCCGAAGGGCGGGCCAGAAGGCCGAGTTGAAAAGTGACCGGCAAATAGAACACTTCCCTTTCACGCCCTTCGTGTCTTCGTGGTTCAATTGTCCTCGACGATTTCCATCGACCACACCAGACCCGGCCGGCCCATCTCGGAGAACCAGTGAATATATTCCTTGACCATGTCTGCCTGAACCAGGTAAAGCCCAGGGCCGGAAGGCAGACGAACGGTCGCTTCGAAGACACTGGACCCACCCGGAACCACGTTTTGATCAATCGTTCCACCCCGTCCGAGGTCGACAGCGGTGGTCCGGCGATCCAGGAACAGGTCAATTGCATCGGCCGGAATCGAGGGCAGCGGCCCGATCATCCTGACCCCCAAACGGATGTCCGATGGTCCGATCTGCCAAGCATTCCGACCCCGATTGACTGCCTCGACCGACAGGAACAGATCGCCACCCCCAAAGGCTTCCCTTGGAGCGTCGGCTGCAAACTCCAGCTGGGCATTCCACGAATCGGGGCAGTAGATTTCCGTAACCCAACGTCGAAAAACCGTGTCGGACTGAACCTTCCCCTCTCCCGCCAGCCACCGGCGGAAGGCTTCGAAGAACTGGTGCTGCGGACACCCGGATCGAATACAGAAATGACCGGAGGTCGGCGACAGTTGAGCCTCGGCGTCTTCAAGGCTGCCTCCGTCGGCCAAGACGACGAATGCCCCGGCCCACCCGGTGCGGTCAACGCCCCGGTTACAATGCATCAGAATTGGAGGATGCAGCGATTCGATGGCCTCGAGAAACCTCAGGGTAACCGGTCGAGGCGGCCACTCGTCGATGTTGAAGGTAACGGTGACGTGATCAACCCCCGCCTGCTCGCAGACGGCGCGTTCGTCCCCATACCAGGTGTCCCCACGCCCCCTGCCCCGCAGGTTGAGAACACTGCGAATACCGTATTCGTCGATTGCCTGACGAAGCGCCACCGTGTCAAGTTGAGGCGACCGAAAGACCTCGCCTGGAATTACGGCGCGGACCCCACCAAAGAGAAGAACGGCGGCACCCCAGCCGAGAATGGAGACCACGACCAGGAGAACAAGTCCGCGCCGGATCTTCAGTGAGTCCTCGGCAGATGCAGGGGCGGAATCCGCATCAAGAGGGTTTTATGCCGGCCCGGCGGCGGCTTGGGACCCTTTGCCCTGTCGGTCATCGCATTGTCACTGATCAGCCACAGGGCGCCGTCTTCGGTCACGGTCACACCTTCGATGTTGTTGCCCCAGCCCTCGTCTTGCACTCTCATCAAAAGCTCGGTCATGTCCAACACGGTAGTCAGATTCCCGGTCTCCCGGTCGATCACGACCACTTCGTACCGCTCTCCCGGATACCGGGTCTTGAGGGCCAGGAGGCGGCCGTTCCAGAACTGGAGCCCGGTCAACCGCCAGTTGCAGTCCTCCATCGGAATGACCAGCGGAGCACCCCTGGGCGCTAATTGGTTCCCCTGTCGGTTGAGCTTGAAGATCGTCGCCCGGCAACCCTCGTCTTCCGACCCGTGCCTCTCCAAAGCCAGAAATACCTCATGAGGAGGCCCTTCATCGACGGCAATACCCTCTACACCCAATTTACCGCCGGACAACTGCAAACCGAGCAATTCAAGCCGTCGAACTTCAAGGCCGGCATCCGAGTTCTCATCAGGAAGGTCAGTCGCCCAGACTGCGGCATTCGCCTCGTCACACAGCAGGATCTCCCGGCCGTCGACTGTCACCCCCTCGATCTCCGCATATTGAGGGAGATCCATCAAAAAAGTCCGGACCTTCAGGGTGACGGGATCAATTCGAAGCAGGTGCGCGTACTTTTCGGCTGCGCCCAGCAGCATGCCGTCATGGGCCACGAGGCCGGAGCCCTCGAGGGCCATGTTCTGCGCAAAGGACGGGTCGTCGGCCTCCCATAGCAGAACCTCAGCCCTTTCAACATCCCACCAGGGCCCACCGCCTTCTCTCTCTGAAGGATCCGAGACCTCGATGCTGCGGCATCCGGCCAGGCTGAGGACCAGGACCAGGCACAAACCCGTGACCGTGAGCCAATGTGTGCGCCTCATGACGAACGCTCGGGAAATCGAGAAATCAGACCTTCCCGCGAAGCCGGACAGACGCCGCGGTCAGTCACCAGGGCGGTCACCAGGCGCCTCGGTGTCACGTCAAATGCGAAGTTGGCCGCCTTCGCGCCGGGTGGAGCGATGTCCACCGTCTGGCCCCCGGTGGCACTGCGTCCCACAACTCCCGTCACCTCCGTTGCCGAACGCTCCTCGATCGGGATCTCCGCCAACCCGTCATCCAGGCTCCAATCGATCGAC
>JBDLIO010000327.1:0-4175 GCA_039714865.1 Acidobacteriota bacterium
GGCCTCTTTCAGCCCCAAGGAGGTGACCTCTCGCACGGCTTTGATCACATTGATCTTCTTGTCGCCGATGGAGTTCAAGACAACGTCAAACTCGGTCTGCTCTTCAGCAGGCTCTGCGCCCGCGCCCGGCATGGCACCGGCCATCATCACGGGGCCGGCTGCTGCTGCGGAAACACCAAATTCTTCTTCAAGAGCTTTGACGAGCTCGTTGAGCTCGATCACGGTCATGCCCTTGATGGTATCCATGAGATTTTCGATCTGCGCCATTTTCAAAATCCTCCTTGAACTCTCAGGAATCTTGTTTCTCGGCGACCTGTGACAGGGCCGAGGTCAATTTTTGGACGGGGCTGTTCAATGCGACGGCCAGCCTTCGCATAGGCGACTGCAGGACGTACAGCAACTTCGAAATCAACTCCTCGCGCGACGGCAGGTCCGCAATCATCGCGGCACCCTTCGCATCGAGGACTTCTCCCTCAAGGAAGACCTCCTTGAAGGACAATTCCGGGTTGTCCTTGATGAACTCCTTGAGAACCTTTCCCAAGGCAGAACCATCACCAGACGTAAAGGCCAGAACCTTCGGGCCCAAAAGGTGAGGTGTCAGCCCCTCCTTGTCGGTGCCCTCGATGGCAAGTTTCACCACCGAATTCTTGACGACCCTGTACGTGCCGTCGATTTCCCGGACTCTACTCCTCAGGTCGTTGACGGCATTGACTGTCAGACCAACGTTCTCCAGGAGAAACAGGGTCTGCACCCCGTCAAAGTCCTGACGGAGGGCTTCAAACTGAACGCGCTTTTGCTCTTTGGTCAGCATCGTCCCCCCCTATTTGACTTCGAGGCTCGTCAGATCCACCTGAACCCCGGGGCCCATCGTGGAACTAAGGTAAACAGATTCGACATAACGACCTTTCGCCGTCGCTGGCTTGGCTTTCTGAATCGCATCGATCAGACTGCGGGTATTGTCCAACAGGCTGTCGGCCGAAAAAGAGACCTTGCCGACCGGGGCGTGAATGATCGCCGTCTTGTCAACCCGAAACTCAACCCGGCCGGCCTTGATTTCCTTGACCGCAGAGCTGATTTCAGGAGTGACGGTTCCTGACTTCGGGTTGGGCATCAGGCCCCGAGGACCCAGGATGCGCGCCACCTTGGACAGGCCCCGCATCATGTCGGGCGTCGTCACGACGGCATCGAATTCCATCCAGCCGCCTTGAATTTTTTCAACCGCCTCATCAGAAGAAAGCACGAGGTCTGCACCAGCCTCCTCGGCCGTCTTCTGGCTTGCGCCCTCGCAGACGGCCAGCACGAACTTCGTCTTGCCGGTCCCGTGCGGCAGTACGACGGTGCCACGCACCATCTGATCTGCATGTTTGGGGTTGACACCCAACCTCATCGCTATTTCAACGGTTTCGTCAAATGCAGCGTACGCCGCATCCTGAACCTTTGCGATCGCCTCCTCAACGGAATAGGGCCGTTGTTCGACCCTGGAGGCTGCCTCGCGGTACTTCTTACCTTTGTGCGCCATCGGCCACCTCCTCAGCCCTCGACCTCGATTCCCATCGACCTCGCGGTGCCTTTGATGATCTGCACCGCTGCGTCGAGAGAACCGGCATTGAGGTCGGGCATCTTCGTCGTCGCTATCTCCTCGACCTGAGCCAGGCTCACCACACCCACCTTTTCCCGGTTGGGTTCGCCTGAACCCTTGGCAATTCCAGCAGCTTGACGCAACAGGAATGACGCCGGAGGCGTTTTCGTGATGAAGGTGTAGGTCCGGTCGGAGTAGACAGTGATGATGACCGGGATGATAATCCCTTGTTGCTTCTGCGTCCGCGCGTTAAACGCTTTGCAGAAATCCATAATATTCAATCCATGTTGGCCAAGTGCCGGCCCCACCGGCGGTGCCGGGGTTGCCTGACCTCCAGCCAACTGGAGCTTGATTTGACCAATGACTTTCTTTGCCATGGCTCTCCTCTCACGCGAGCTTCTGGACCTGGCGGAACTCCATCTCGACCGGTGTATCCCTGCCGAAGATGGTCACCATGACCTTGACGGTGCTCCGGTCGAGGTTGACTTCCTCGACCACCCCGGTAAATGAGGCGAATGGACCGTCGGTGATCTTGATTCGCTCGCCCTTTTCGAAGATTTCCTTAGGCCTCGGCTTCTCCTGGGTCGCCACCGATTGGTGGAGAATCTGGTTGACCTCTTCTTCCGTCAGGGGTGTGGGTTTTCGTCCGGCGCCGACAAACCCGGTCACCTTGGGCGTATTCCGCACAAGATGCCACGCATCGTCGGTCATTTCCATTTCCACCAGAACGTATCCCGGGAAGAACTTTCTCCGAACTTCCCGCTTCTTGCCATTCCTGACCTCGACAACCGTCTCCGTCGGGACCTGGATCTCGCCAAAAAACTCCATCATCCCCAGCGCCTCGATGCGCTGTTCGAGGGTTTTTTGTACCCTATCCTCAAATCCCGAATACGTATGGACGATATACCACTGTTTGGTCATGAACGATCCCCTCTACGCTCTCAAGAAAAAACGCCGAAGAGCTGAAAGATCTTGTCTCTGAGGACCAGAAAGATGAAGTCACAAAAGTACAAATACAGGCCGAAGATGAACGATGCGATCACTACGACGGTCGTCGTACTGAGCACTTCTTCCTTCGAAGGCCATGTCACCTTCTTGGTCTCGACAGTGACCTCTTGAATAAAGGTCCTGAGGCGATTCCACCATTTCATGCAGTCGACTCCAGTACAGGTCGAGGTCTGGCAGGCCAGGAGGGACTCGAACCCCCAACAGCCGGTTTTGGAGACCGGTGCTCTACCAATTGAACTACTGGCCTACTCTCGTTAATACGATGCCTACACCTCTTTGTGAGGAGTGTGCTTACGGCAGAACCGGCAGTACTTTTTGAACTGCAGCTTAGCGGTCTGCTGTTTCTTGTTTCGGTCGGCGGTGTAATTCCGCCGCTTACACTCCGTACACTGAAGGTGAACCGTGTCCCGTGCCATTGAACCTACTCCAGGATCTCGGTGATAGCGCCGGCGCCGACTGTGCGGCCGCCTTCGCGGATTGCGAAGCGCAGTCCCACTTCCATGGCGATGGGTGTCAACAGCTCAACCTCGAGATTCGTGTTATCCCCAGGCAGAACCATCTCTACGCCCTCGTCCATGTGCACCGATCCGGTCACGTCCGTTGTCCGGAAGAAAAACTGCGGCCGGTATCCCTTGAAAAACGGGGTGTGCCGTCCGCCCTCTTCCTTCGTCAATACATACACCTCGGCGCGAAACTTCAGGTGCGGCGTGATCGACCCAGGCTTCGCTACCACCTGGCCTCGCTCAACGTCCTCACGGTTCGTCCCGCGAAGCAACAGACCAACGTTGTCGCCCGCCTCGCCGCGATCAAGCAGCTTACGGAACATCTCAACGCCCGTCACAACTTTCTTCATCGTCGGTCGAATCCCAACGACCTCCATCTCCTCGCCAACGTTGACAACACCACGATCGATCCGACCCGTCACCACGGTGCCCCGACCCGAAATCGTGAATACGTCCTCGATCGGCATCAAGAACTCCTTGTCGACATCACGCTCCGGCAGCGGAATGTAACTGTCCAACTGCTCAAGAAGCTCCCAAATCGACTTGCAATCCTCAGAATCAGGATCGTCGTTCTCGCCCGCCTTCAAAGCCGAACCGCGAATGATCGGAATGTCGTCCCCTGGGAAGTCGTACTCACTCAACAACTCCCGGATCTCCATGTCCACGAGGTCCAAGAGTTCCTCGTCATCCACCTGGTCAACCTTGTTCATGTACACGATGATGTACGGAACGCCCACCTGACGCGCCAGCAAGATGTGCTCCCGCGTCTGCGGCATCGGCCCATCTGCTGCCGATACGACCAACACCGCTCCGTCCATCTGCGCCGCACCCGTGATCATGTTCTTCACGTAGTCGGCGTGACCAGGACAGTCAACGTGGGCGTAGTGCCGCGTCTCAGACTGGTACTCAACGTGCGCCGTGTTGATCGTGATCCCTCGCGCCTTCTCTTCAGGCGCCTTGTCGATGGAATCAAACGGAGCAAAGTCCGCCAACCCCTTCGCCGCAAGGGTCTTGGTGATCGCCGCCGTCAATGTGGTCTTGCCATGGTCAACGTGACCAATCGTCCCAATGTTGACGTGCGGCTT
>JBDLIO010000328.1:0-4172 GCA_039714865.1 Acidobacteriota bacterium
TCCTGACCATCAAGGGGACGACGCACTCGAACTTCCAGGACATCGGCATCGTCCTTCCCTTGACACAGCGCATGGGCATGGTCGGGACGATTCCTCCCGAAAGGGCAATTCAGCTGACCAATGAGTACATCTCGAACTTCTTCGCCATGCACCTCCTGGGCGAGGCCGCGCCGTTGTTGGAGGCGGACTCTCCGGTGCCGGAGATCGAGATCGAGGTGCATGAAGCCGACGACGCGGCACCGGAGGAGTCCGAATGATCGCCCGTCGAATCCGGAAGTCCCTCGTCGGCGTGAAGCTCTGCGGCGCCTGGGTGCTGGGATTGATGCTCCTTCCGGCGCTCGCAGGGGCTCAGAACGTGGTCCCGCACTATGGGATGCCGGCCCCGAAGTACGAGATCCGGTTGGAACCGAGCGTGATGGTCCCCATGCGGGACGGCGTGCGGCTCTCCACCGACCTCTACTTTCCGGAGGGCGCCACCGGGCCGTTCCCGGTGGTCCTGATCCGGACCCCCTACGACAAGAACCGTTTCCGTCCCGAGCGGTCGAGCGGCTACTACCGCTGGAAGGACGGCGATGTCCGGGTGCAGCTCTTCGCCGGCCAGGGTTATGTTGTGGCCGTGCAGGACATGCGCGGCAAGTTCGAGTCGGAAGGCAAGTTCCTCATCGGCACGAACGAGCGGCGGGATGGGTCCGACACCGTCGACTGGCTCGTGGTCCAAGAGTGGTCCACCGGAAAGGTCGGGACCTACGGCTGCTCGTACCTCGGGGAATGCCAGCTCCAGCTCGCCGCAGAGCGCAACCCGAACCATGCGGCGGCCATCCCCCAGGGGGCGGGTGGGGCCTACACGGGCACCCACCGAACCTTCGCGCTGATGGACGGCGGCGCCTTCGCCCTGGCTTCGTCCATCGATTGGTTTCCGCGAGCTGGCTACACCTTGACCTATCGGCCTCCTCCAGGCACGCCGGATGATGTTTTTCGGAAGGCGGCGCCCTTTTTCAGTCCTGCCCCCGTGATCCCTCCGATCAACTACCGGGAGGCCTTCCGATGGCTTCCCATTATCGCCACGATGGAGCGGATCGTCCCATACCCCACCCACTACGAGGAGATGGTGACGAGCGGGCCGGCGGATCCCTACTGGGACAGCTTCAACTATGTCGGCGACGAGGATCGCTTCGACATTCCGGCTCTGCACATCAACTCGTGGTACGACCTCGGCATCAACGAGACCTTCGCGCTTTTCAATCTGCTCCGGACCAACGCGGAGAGCGAGCGTGGGCGGGACAACCAGTTCGTGATCATCTCGCCGACGACCCACTGCGAGTCCGAGGGTGCGAGCGAGCACACCGTTGTCGGGAAACGCCCCGTCGGAGACGTCCGGTACGACTACTACGGCACGTATCTGAGTTGGTTCGACTACTGGCTCAGGGGCATCGACAACGGCGTGACCGAGATGCCCAAGGTGCAGTACTACCTCATGGGGAAGAACGAGTGGAGGACGGCCGAATCGTGGCCCGTGCCCGGGACGGAATGGAGGAAGTTCTTCCTCCGCAGCGACGGCCGGGCTAACACCCGTTTCGGAGATGGAACCCTGAGCCCGGTCGAGCCCCTCGAGGAGAATCCGGACCGTTTCGTTTACGACCCCAAGACGCCGGTTCCCTCGGTCGGGGGCGTGACCCTGTGCACCTCGGACGCGGATTCGCCGTGCGGGAGCTTCGACCAGAGCGATGTCGAGATGCGGGGCGATATTCTCGTCTACACCACGGCGCCCCTCGAAGAGGGGATCGAGGTTTCGGGGCCCATCGAGCTGGTCCTGTACGTTGGTTCGTCTGCCCGAGACACTGACTTCACCGGGAAGCTCATTGATGTCGACGAGGACGGTACTGCCTACAACCTCCAGGACGGCATCCTTCGGGCCCGGTATCGGGAAGGGTATGAACGGGAGGTGTGGATGGAGGAAGGGGAGGTCTACGAACTCCGCCTCGATCTGCACGCCATCAGCAACTACTTCGCCCCGGGACATCGCATCCGCCTCGAGGTTTCGAGCAGCAATTTCCCGGGTCTCGACCGGAACCTGAACACCGGCGGCAACAACTACGATGAAACAAAATGGGTTGTCGCCCGGAACATTGTGTACCACTCGGCGCGATGGCCGTCGCACCTGGTGCTTCCCGTTGTGGCGGGAGAGGATCGATGATGCAAGACAACAAGAAGCTGCTCGTGTCGCTGGGTTGCCTGTTGGCGGTCACCTTGGGTGTCGGCGTCCTGCCCGCATGGGGTCAGGAAGGCAGTGCCCCTGGCGACCTGCCCGAATCAAAGCCCCAAGAGCAGGGCATCGACCGGGATCTCCTGGAAGCCGCGTACGCGAAGGCGGACGCGATCGAACCCCTTCGAAGTCTGCTCGTGGCCCGCAACGGTCACCTCGTTTCGGAGCGCTACTTCCGCGGCGCCGACCGGTCGACCCTGTTCAACATCAAGTCCGTCTCGAAGAGCTTCCTCTCGGGCCTGACGGGTATCGCCATCAAGAAGGGCTTTCTTAAGGGTATCGACCAGCCGGTCTCGGAGATCCTGCCCGAGTACTTCGAGAGCACCGGGATCCCGGGTGGCGTCGCCATCGACGAGCGCCTCCTCCAGGACCGGCCCCTCACCGAGATCATCGGTGAAATCCTCGCGAGCGGCGAGGTTGTGGATCCCGCCGACATTCCCCCGTGGCATGCCCTGATGCGGGCTCGCGCCGATACCCTCCGACAAAAGCTCACCATCCGGCACCTGCTGACCATGACGACCGGACATGCATGGGTCGAGAACGCAGAGCCGTGGACGGTGGCGGCTGCACACGAGCTGAGCAGTGACTGGAATCGGTTCTTTCTCGAGCTGCCGTTCGCGGCACGTCCTGGAGAGAAGTTCATCTACACCACGGCCGCCACGCATGTGCTCTCCACCGCCATCGCGCGGGCGACGACGATGAGCACGAAGGCGTTCGCGGACAAACACCTTTTCGGCCCCCTCGGCATCAAGGTGAAGCGCTGGGACACGGACTTTGAGGGAAATCACTACGGCGGGTCGGAAATGTACTTCACCGCACGGGACATGATGAAGTACGGCGTCCTGTATGCGAACGACGGCAGCTGGAAAGGTACGCAGATCATCCCGGCCGAGTGGGTTCACCAATCGACGAGCCAGCAGATCGGGGTGGATTCCGATGAGCACTACACCCATATCCGGGACACGCGACCGGAGATCTCCGGCTACGGATTCCTCTGGTGGCTGCGGAAGTCCGGGGACTTCGACACCTACATCGGGTGGGGCTACGGCGGGCAGTTCATCATTTGCGTCCCGGACCTCGACCTGGTCGTCGTCGCCACCGCGAACTTCATGGCACGGGCCGGTGTCCAGGTGGCCGACGGGGTCTTCGAACTGCTTGACAACGAGATCATCCCCTCGACGGGAGAGCAATCTACTTTGACAACATCGGAAGGCCCTGAACCAGCCGACGACGATCACGATCAGGCCGCTCAATGACGCGCCAATAAACACGACTCGTTATGAAAATGCTGAAATGGAGCGCTGTTGCTCTTGTCATTCTGGTACTTATTGTTTCTGTTTCAGCATACGTTTTTCTCAAACAGACCGTAGCGGATTATGACGGCAAGGTCGCCATTCAGGGATTGAAGGCGCCGGTGGAGGTTGTTCGGGATCAATGGGGCGTTCCGAATATATACGCTGAAAACGAGGAGGATGCCTATTTCGCACTCGGTTACGCCATGGCCCAAGATCGCCTGTTCCAGATGGTGGTCATGAAGCTCCTGGCCCAAGGCCGCATGTCTGAACTCATGGGGAAAAGCATGATCGACACCGACATGTTTTTCAGGGTTTGGGGCGCCGCATACGACCTGGATGAATTTGATCAGACGATCCGGGACGGGGAAGTCTTCGAGACTCTTGATGCTTTTGTCAAAGGCATCAACCACTTCATCAACGATCCACATGGATTACTCCCCATCGAATTTTATCTTCTGGGCTATCGTCCCGAGGAATTTTCTATTCAAGATATCGGAACGTTGATCCTGGTGTTCGAATGGACAAATACGGATTCACTGAAAACCGAGCCGCTCAAGGCGGCGATCATTCGTGAAATAGGAGAGGATTCAGCCCGGGACCTGTTCATCGATCAC
>JBDLIO010000329.1:0-4170 GCA_039714865.1 Acidobacteriota bacterium
CGACGAGGAGCCGGTCGTTGCGGCCGATGAGGAGCCAACAGAAGAGGGCTGACGTCCGCCAAAACCAGGGGCTTGCGACCGGAGGGCACGAAATCAAATAAATGACGCCCCGGCCTTGAGCCGGGGCGTCTTCCTGAAAAATTATTAGTGCTGATTCAAGACTATCCGGGCTTGCCTGGTTTCGCAAGAGCTGAGGAGTGTCCCTCAAGATCTCAGAGCTTCCCTCAAGAGCTGTCAAGAGCTAACAACGCTCAGGAGGCTCCAAAAGACCAGACGCCCCATGTCTCACCCCCGTCGGCACTCGGATTTCGTTCTGACCATCTTAACTCGGGCTATTTGATGATGATCATTACGGCGCACGTCGATGCCGGAGCCGTAGCAGCGTCGGAAAGGTGCCGGGAAAGGTGCCGGGTTTACACATTCACACATTCTCAATCCACCAGCTCCATTTTGCTCGGAGGGCTTGAAGCGATGATGGCATCGATTTCGTCCATCCACCCAGCAAAGGCCCGGTCTTCCATCCTCCTGGTTGCGCCTCGTCGACCCCACAGACTCGCGCTGTTGTACCGAACTCCCAAGACGGCAGCCAACCGGGTCACTCGCAAGCCGTACCTCTCAACGCCGAGAGTCATCAGGATTTCACGTGCCCTGACAACCTCTTGCCGTTTCGTCCTTCCGGACACCTCCTCAGAGCTGATCTCCAGCGCATCCAGAGCCCGTTGGATGAAGTCCTCTGCCTTGAGCCATGGCCGCTCTAGCGCGGTGCTCCGTCCGAGCTCGTCAATGAACGGCGTAGCCGGGTCCATCCGAAGTTCGTCGCCCGTTTCCTCCTTCCGCGGCCTTCCCAATCGCCACCAGGGAAGCTCGCCGGGCAAGCCGTTCATCCACGTCTCTTCTCGGTTCGCTCGAATGGATGCCAAATAGCTTTTTCTCGCAGCCCTCCGCGTTTCCCCAAACGCAAGAAGCAGCTGGTCCGGATTGATGAACGGCTTCTTGAATCGGCGCACCAACTCCCGGTGTCCGCTCCAGACATACTCTTCGGGCTTTTCGACGAGCCCCGCAGAAACCGGGTTCAGGTGGATGTAAAGAAGGAGTTGGCGAAGATAATCCGGGGTTTCCACCAGCTTCGCCCTGTATCGCCCCTGCCAGAACGGGCCGTAGAACCGGTGCCGAACGTTGTAGCTCTTGCTGATCTTGGTGTGAATGCCGGCCATCGATCGCCATAAGGGAACGCCCCCACACCGAACCGCCAAGTGGTAGTGGTGACCCATAATGCACCACGCAAGCACGATGAGCCCGTCCCGGTCCCGAATCTCGCGCATGGCCTCGAGGAGGAGCGCCGCTTCCTGCTTCTCCTCGAAGACCCGCTCTCCACGGGTCACCCGGTTGTAGACGTGGTAGATTCCGCCCTCGACAAACACCCGAGGCGGTCTCGGCATACAGACCTCCTGGGCCTATTCTACCAAGAATGTGTGAATGTGTAAACCTGGCACTATTCCGGGAGGAGGAATCGATGTGTCTACCTCCACTTGCGCAGAGTCGATCCAGAACGGCTCAGGAGCGAGCGTCAATCCTGGCGTTGGTCCCCGAGCGGCGTCGAGCTGCTCCAGAAGACGAGGTCGCCCGACTCGAAACCATCGCCGAAGATCCACTCGACCTTGCGCTCGTAGGCGCCGAGGTCGACCTCGAGGCCCTGGGGTCGTTGAACCTGGTCGGCGTCGCGTTCCGGCGCCAGGTTCGGACTGCCGGTGTCGACCGCGGCCGAGGCCTCGAGCAGGTGAAGGTCGTAGGGGGGCGCGACGAAGAGACTCGCCGCATCGACGAACTCCAGGTTGTGGTCCTCGGTGATGTTGACGCCGGCGATCGAGTAGTCCGTGGCGAGGTTGTTGCGGACCACGACGTTTTCGCTGGGAGTCCCGTTCGATTCGGTGACGCGGATCCAGGGCGGTCCGGGGGACTGATCGTTGAGGTCGATCACCGTGTTGTTGACGATGAGGGAATCGATCATCCCGTAGAAGCTGATGCCGTGCCAGTGATCGGTGATCACGACGTTGTTCTCGACCACCCAGTTCACGAAGAGGCCGTCGAAGCAGCCGATTCCCTGGAGGGGCGCGTGCAGCGGGTGATTGGGATCCTCGTTGTTGACGAAGACGTTTCCCCGCAGGACCACGTCTCGCACCTCGCCGGTACCGACCCCTCCCGGACCCACCGACCAGCTCTGGAATCCGTCGTCGTGGTTCGGGTCGGTGGGTTGGCCCACGTAGGCGTTCTTGATCGTGTTGTACTCGTAGAGACCACCGTCACCCAGGCCGCGAAGCCCGTCCGCGGAGAAACCGTCGATCTCGTTGAACCGGATGCGGGCATCGTCACCGCTCACGGAGATGCCGGATCGGACGTTGCGGAGACGGTTGCGCCGGATCGTTATCCGGTCGGCCGTGATCCGGATGCCGCTGGAGGCGAGGTTCACCCAATCGTCGGCGCTCCAAGAGGAGGGGTCCTCGACCGAGAAGAGCTCACTGTTCTCGAGCGCGATGTCCCAAGCGGGGCCGAAGAAGCCGTGATCCAGGATGGCGACTATCTGGATCGGTTCCAGGGGCGGGGGAGCGAAGGAGGGGCTCACCGAAACCCCCCGCACGACCCAGTTCTGAGCGGATTGGACGAGCAAGCTCCCGAGCCAAGGCGTGTGCCCGTTCTCGGCTGCAATCACAATGTCCGACTCGTTATAGGCCCTCTCGAGGGTCACATCGCCGTGATAGCCGCTGCGGAGCCATAGCGTATCGCCAGCTCTAACCGGTGCGCCTGGGTTCACGGTCACCAGTTGGAGGCCAGGTTCGTAGGGGTGCGATTCCCAGTCCCGAGTTTCAACCAAATCCGCCTCGATGACTTCCTGAAGGGCCCGCCACGGGTCGGCCGCGCTGCCGTCGCCGGCCGGGCTCCCGGTGGCCGGGTCGATGTAGAAGTCGGTGGCTCGAAGCGGCAGAGCGAGGATCAGGCAGCCCAACAGGATCACGAGTATGGCGTTGCGAAGACCACGCTGAGCGCCCGCATGGGTTCCAGGTACGGAGTTACGCAGCTTCTCAAGCACGCGATGGAGCTCACTCGTTGGTAAACGGTTACCGGGAGTCATCAGAGCTCGAAACAGGACGATGACGATGGCGCTTCTCTTCATTCTCTCCTCCTCTTCGCGCTGTGCCCGATTACCATACTGGGTCATCCGCAGAATAGGGGAAAGGAGGGATAGTGATTTCCTTTTCCTCATCGAACCCATCCTACTACCATCGTTTGCATTTCCCGGGCAGACCCAACGACGACGGCCCTCCCGAGATGGCTCTTCATCGACGATCAAGCACCGATCACCCTCAAATCTCGACCGGACACCCATGGGGAGGCTGTGGGCCGGTATCGGCACGCAGCTTTCACAGGGGTCGAACTCCCCCACCCTCTCTCAAGCCGTTTTGGATGGCGAGCAGCGCGAACCTTCGGGAGGCCCCCGCCCCCGAAATGGCGAAATGGTGGCGAAATGGTGCCAGAAATGGTGCCAGAAATGGTGCCAGGCAAGCCAATCAGGAAATATGCCAATCTTGCCTCTGGAGCAAGACCTTGCCGAGACCGAACAGAGCGCAAGTGGAAGGTGGGATCTACCACGTATACAAACCGTCTCGCCCGAGGCGCGGATGAACGACCGACCCTGACTCCCGAGGCGTTTATCGACGCAGGGGCGGAGATTCTCGGAGTCTCCATAGGAGACATCCGAAGCCGAGGAAAGGGCACTGTCGTCGTGCGGGCAAGAGAGAAACTGGCCCTGCTTGGAGTCGAGCGTTATGGGCTGCGAGTCAAGGACCTAGCCCGAGCGATGAAGAAATCACCCGACGGGATCTCGAAGGCCATCGCCAGAGCAGCCGATGCCCGCCGTGAGAATCCTGAAAGAACCGTCGAGCTGAATGAACTCGACCATGCGATTGCGGCACGGAGATGAGCCATGGAATATTGGGATGTCCTGATTGGCGTGCCTGGCACCTTTTCTTTTCCCCTTTTCCGGCACCTTTTCAGATTCCACTCAAAAAATCGCCGCCCCGTGGTCGAAGATTGGGGGTAGGCCCAAGCAGCGGAGCAAACCACTTACCGTCAAAAATACAGAATCGCCTCAGTTGTGTATGCTATGATTTTTCC
>JBDLIO010000330.1:0-4162 GCA_039714865.1 Acidobacteriota bacterium
GTTGGTAACCGGCCTATTTTCAGGGTCTTAACCGGTGCCAGGTGAAACAAAGTTAACAAAGCTGAATCGGTTGGAACCTTGGTCTGGCCCATCCACCATCAACCCCGGCCTTCGGGTCCGCTTTGCGTCCCCGCTCGGTTCATTTTCCTCAAGGGCAACGGAACGGAAATCGGGGGAGTTTCGCCCTTGAGGAAAACGACCTCGGCGGCCTACACCGTCGGCCGAGACTCGATTCCTGACGCATTCGCCGTGGATTGCCACCTTAGACTTTGTCCGCAACTTTCCTCATTTTGGAAGGGAACCTTGAGGACAAAGTCAAAGATGGCACGTCCCGTCCGGGAGTTGTGCTGTTGGAATTTGGCCCCACAGCAGGCCCTGACGGGCTGAGAAACTCCCCAATATCCCCTTGACACAGCCCCAAACAGCATTCATGATTGAGTGGTCAGAAGTGGTCCAACATGGTCCGTCGTGGTTTTTCGGACAATTCGGAGGGTCTATCACGGACAGCCGAGGGGGTTATGGAACGATTCAGAGGGGGCTTCCCCGCTACCGTCGATGTTAAGGGACGCGTCAAGCTCCCGGCACGGTTGCGCGAGCAGATGGAATCGGGCTATGGGCGTGAAGTCTATGTCTGTTCCCTCTTCCCCGACGAACTGAGTATCTACCCCCTGGCCGTGTGGGAGGTTTTCGAAGAACGCCTCCTGTCCAAGAGCGCCTTCAAGCCGGCCATCCGAAAACTGGTGGAACGGGTCAACTACGGCCAGTTACTGGAACTTGACGACCACGGCCGGATCGTCATCCCGGCCCTGCTCCGAACAATAGTCGATATGGAAGGCGAAGTGGTCGTTTCCGGACGAATCAATCATTTGGTGATCACTCGCCGACATCGGGCGGCGGAAATCTTGAAGGACGAATCTCTGAGCGATGAAGAACTTGAAGAGCTGGCCCAACTGGAGTTGTGATGGAGGACGCCGGTGCCCGAGCTCCATCTACCGGTCCTCCTCGGGGAGGTTGTCTCAGGTCTCCAGCCTCCGGCCCCGGGTCTGCTCGTTGACGCCACCATCGGTCTCGGCGGCCACGCCCAGGCCCTCCTTGCTGCCTACCCGGATTGTTCACTGCTCGGCCTGGACCGCGACCCCCAGGCTCTCGACCATACTCGCCTGCGTCTCGAAGAATTCGCCGACCGAACAACATTGGTCTGCAGCCCGTTTGCCCGGATACCCGAGGTCCTGGCCGCCACCGACTCCCCCTCGCCGGTGGTGGTCCTTGCGGACCTCGGGTGTTCCTCTTTGCAGCTGGATTCGCCCGATCGCGGATTTTCGTTCTCCACAGACGGACCGCTGGACATGCGGATGGGCGTCAGCGGCCCCTCGGCCGCCGATCTGGTCAACACGGCGGAACCGGAGGCTCTGATGAGAATTCTTTGGGATTACGGCGAGGAACGCAGGGCTCGCGCCATCGTGCGCGCCCTGGTACGGCAACGGGAAACAAAACCAATTGAAACGACCGCAGAACTCAGCCGTCTGGTGCAGGGCGTTCTCGGCCGCAAACCGGGATCCAAGATCCACCCTGCCACCCGGACATTTCAGGCCTTGAGAATTGCCGTCAATGACGAACTCGGCCAGTTGCAGACCTTCCTCGAGCCGGCTGTCCGCACATTGGCCCCCGCAGGCAAGATCGGCGTGATTTCATTCCACTCACTTGAGGACCGCATCGTCAAACACACACTGCGTCGCTTAGAAGGCAGGACGCCGATGCCCCCTGGACCACCGTCCCCGGAACATCGTGTGCCGGCCCTGGTCCGCGTTTTGACACGGCGTCCCATACGGCCCTCGGACGAGGAAGTTGAAAACAACCCGCGAGCTCGATCCGCTCGGCTTCGTATCGCCGAGCGTCTTGGAGATTCAGGTTGAACCAGCGTCCTATTCCTCTGCCGACCAATCGCCACATCACGGCTCAACGAGACCGGAAATGGCCTCTGGCATTTGCCCTCCTCGGCCTGTTATCGCTGTCCTTGGCCCTGACCCTGGCCCTGATAGGTTGGCCTCGGTTACAGAGTGTTTCCATTCACTACGATCTCGTCCGACTTCGGGCCGACGTTGAGGTTCTTGAGCACCAGGCCCGTGATCTCGAAGCCCACATGCAGGAACTCCGGGCCCCAGGATCGCTGGCTCTCGAAGCCGCCAAACTGGGCCTGGCCCCCCCTGCTGCGTCAACTGTTTCCGCCGACGACGGGACTCGACATTGAACCGGGCTCGCCTCCTGATCGTGATTCTCGCCCTTGCCGGCGGGGCGGTCGCCGTTCTCGGTCGCTCTGCACAGGTCTCGGTCCTCGAGCATCAGCGCTGGACAGCCGAGGCCTTCGAGCAGCAGGAGAAGATGATCGAGATCCAGGGGCCCCGCGGGCGTATTTTGAGCGCCGATGGTTATGTCCTGGCCACCTCCTCCCGCCGCTGGGCCCTTCAAATAGACCGGCTTCACCTGGAATATCCGGAGTTGTTCGCCGCCGCAGCCGCCTCCCTGCTCGGTGAAACGACCGAGAGCATCACTCTCAGGCTGAAGAACGGGCCCCGCTACTTGTGGCTGGCAAAGGGTTTGAGTCTGGAAACCGCCCAATCGGTCCAGGCTCTGGAACGCGGCGCCCTGTGTATCGTCCCCCACTGGGAGAGAGTCTACCCCCTGGGCCGCACGGCAGCGCCGGTCGTCGGTTTCGTCGGCCAGGAGGAACTGCGACTTGAGGGGCGAGCCGGCCTGGAGAGCTATTACGAACACCTTCTGGTCGGAGAACCTGACCGGTGCTACTTCGTCAAGGATGCCCACGGCCGGAACATCCAGCAGGAACGCATCCATCACGGCCGCGCCGGATACGACCTGGAACTGACGCTTGACGCCAGGCTCCAGCATGCCGCGGAAACCGAACTGCTGGCCATGATGCAATCGGCCGGCGCCCACCGAGGTTCGGTCGTGGTCCTCGAGGCCCACACCGGAAACCTCCTGGCCCTGGCGTCGGCGCCCTTCTCCGAAAGGCCCTCGGCCGGCGTCGACTACGACGGTGAATGCTGGTCCCTCCGACCGGTCCAGACCGCCATCGAACCGGGGTCAACAGTCAAGCCCTTCATCGCGGCAGCGGGTCTGGCCGCCGGCGTCGTCCGGCCGGACGAACTCTTCGACTGCAAGGCCCGCGGCATCAGGGTGGGCCATACCTGGATACGAGACCACGCCGAACCGGACGTCTACACGCTGGACGAGGTCATCGTGCATTCGTCCAACACCGGTATCATCCAGGTTGCTCAGCGCCTTGACGACGATTTTCTCTGGCAGGTGTTCAATGGTCTGGGGTTCGGCCGACGACCAGAGTTGGGTTTCCCGTCAGAGACCTCCGGCCTCCTGTGGCCGGTCAAACGCTGGTCGAGCATGAGCCGGTCCGGTCTGGCCCTGGGTCAAGAAATGACCGCGAGCCCCCTCCAGTTGGCGCTGGCCTATGCGGCAGTGGCCAACGGCGGGTGGCTGCCTGAAGCCCGGCTGGTCGACCGCATGCGGGGACGCGCCGATTCCGCCCGTGACCGGGTGCAACCACGGACTCGGGTCATGGATCGGCAGTTGGCCGACCGGGTGGCCGCGATGTTGGAGCAGGTGGTCTTTGAGGGCACAGGAATCCAGGCCCAAGTCCCCGGATTCCGCGCCGCCGGCAAAACCGGAACCGCTCAAATGGCGGTTGACGGCGCCTTTGATGACGACCACCACACAGCCTGGTTTGCCGGGTTCCTTCCCTTGCCGGATCCCCGGTGGGTGATCGTCGTCGCCATCGAAAATCCAAAAAATGACTACTGGGCCTCATCGGTTGCAGCGCCGGTATTTGCGCGGGTCGCACAGGCGACGGTCCAGATGGCCGGCCTCCCGCCCAGCGTCACCCCGCCTCTATCGGCCCAAGGGGATGCCTGATGCGCCGCATCACGATGTCTCACGCTTCAGGGAGGCTCCCGTGCGCATGAGCGCGGACGCCGTCGCACGGAGCGTTGGTGGCGTCGTCCGGGGTGCCCGTGAAGTTGTCGTGTCCGGCGCTGAAGTTGACTCACGCCTCATCCGAAACGGAGACCTTTTCATCGCACTGCCCGGCGAGCGAGTCGATGGACACGCCTTTGTCCCAAAGGCTCTCGAGAAA
>JBDLIO010000331.1:0-4156 GCA_039714865.1 Acidobacteriota bacterium
GCCGCCAACATCGAGGCCGGCCGGGTGTTCAAGCGGGCGGAGAGCGTTGTGTGGCGATGCCGCAATTGCGGGTATCTCCACGAGGGCACTGAAGCGCCCGTCTCATGCCCGGCCTGCGTCCATCCTCAGGCCCACTTCGACCAGAGGATGGTCGGCGCCCAGGAGATCCCGGAGATGGTTGACACCTTCCGCGTCCCGGCTTCCAAGCCACTTCAAGAGTTTCCGTCCGTCGTTTTCGGTCCCTGGTGGAGCGATCCCGGCCTGAATCTCGCCGGGATGGACCCGGTTGACGACGACCGGGCCCAGGTGATAGCCGGATTCCTTGAGCTTGCGGGCGAAAAACAGGGTGTCGGCGACGCGCTGAGGCCCCGGGCCGCTGACCAGCACGAAGATCGTTTCTGACGACCGGAGGAGTCTCTGCACCTCGAACGCCCTCTCCCGGAATCCGTCGAAGAAGGGGGCGAAGGCCTGGAAGAACTCAGCCATGTCGCGCAAGAGTTCGAGGCCGACCATGCGGTCGAAAAAGGCCTCAACGTTGCGACCCAGGATTCCCAGCTTCTTCGTGGCGCGGAGCTTGCCGGAGGTGTCGAACCAATTCTTGGCGGCCATCTTGGGACCGCCGGTGTCCAGGAAACCGACGATCCGCTCCGGTGCCTGGAGAAAATCGAGGGCCTGGCGCGTCGGGGGGGTGTCCAGGATGATTGTTTCGTATTTTCCGGAGTTTGCCACTTCAAAGAGGCGCTCGGAAGCCATGTACTCCATCATGCCGGCCAACGAACCGCCGAGGTGGTCATAGAAACGATTGCCCAGGATCCGGCGGCGGGTCGCCTCGTCCGGTGCGTAGCTTTCGATCAGGCGGTCGAAGGTACGCCTGGCATCCAGCAGGCTGGCGGTCAGCCGACCCGTGGTCGCTGCATCAACTTCGACCTCGTCGGCGTCCCCCTGGTCACCGATGCCCAGGGTGTCCTTGAGCCGGAGTGAGGGGTCGAAGGTCATAACGAGGGTGTCGTCGCCGGACCTCGCCTTCTCTAACGCCAGGGCGGCCGCCAGCGTCGTCTTGCCGACACCGCCCGCGCCGACGACGATGATCAACGGTTGATCAAGGTGAGAGATCATGCGCCTCCACCCAGTTCGGTCTTGAGCCGGCGCCCCAGTCGGCCGACCAGGGCGGGGCCGGGATCCAGGGGCAGCAGGGGCAAGTGGGCCAAGGGGCCGTCCCACTCCCTGCTCAGACGCTCCAACTCTGCGTCGTTAATGGCGCGACGGTGAACCCAAAGGTCGAGGAGGGGGTCTTCCGGATCTTCCGGTATCTCCTCCGTCAACTCGGGATAGAGCGCGTTTGCCACTACCAACTCCGGCCGCCGCTGCAGCTGGGTCTCCATCGTTTCGAGGAACTCGAGAGTCTCTTGAACCGGCATCTCTTCCCCGGTTGTGACGACCACGACGCCGCTGCGATCGGGGTCCGCCAGAAATTCGGCGACCAGTGAGGCCATGTGGCCGATCGGCCCGGAGGAAATAACGTCCGACACCAACTGGGCGGCGCCCAGCCATGACGCGCCGTGGCCGGTCGCCGGGGCGTCCAGGATGACGACATCAGGGGTTGGGGTTCCCCGGGGCCCGTGTCCCTCCAGAAGACGAAGGCATCTGCCGAAGACCGCCGCCTCCTTGAGGCCCGGCGCAGCTTCGGTGAAGTGTTGGTGGATCGGGCTCGCCAGGACCCGTTTGACCAGGGGGCCGACCTTGAGTTTCTCCCGGACGAGGTCGTCCAGAATGGTGCGTGGCAGGAGATGCTGGACCCGCAGACGGGGGGCGACCTCGACCATTTCACCACCGGATGGCGGAACGTCCAGGAGGTGGTGGAGGTTTTCTCTGGGATCAACTTCGACCAACAGGGTTTGCCGGCCGGCGTCTGAGAGCAGACGGCCCAGGACTGCCGAAATAGAGCTTTTCCCGACGCCACCCTTGCCGGTGACGACGATCAGTTCGAGTCCCGAAAGGCGGGCCAGGGTGGTGTTGTTCTTCATGCCGGTCTTAAGGGTACAGGAAGCGGGGTGAACGTCCAACGTCCAACGTTCAACGCTCAACTTCGAAGGTTGCGCCCGAGGGCTGATGGTGATGGGCCGGCACTGGTCGATGCTGAAGGAATGAAGAACGTGATTGGCTACCGTCCGCAGAAATCCGACACCGTTGGCACCGACCTGTATCGTTCATACAACCGGTGGCCTTCAACGCTTACTTCAAAGTTGGACGTTGGACGTTGGACGTTGAACGTTCATACATCTCCTCAATCAACCCCTTGAAATCGGCCTCCACAACCCGACGCTTGACCTTGAGCGTCGGCGTCAGGTGGCCGCCCTCGATCGACAGCGGTTCCGGCAGGATTCGGAATTTCTTGATCTGTTCGTAGCTGGCGAGGGGGGCGTTCTGGCGCGCGACGATGTCATCGAAGAGCTGAACGACCTCGGGGTGAGTTATCAATGCTTCCCGGTCGGAGTACTGCAGACGGTTGTCCTCGGCCCAACGGATCAACTCCTCGAAGGCGGGCGAGAAGAGTGCGACCAGGAAGGGTTTCCGGTCTCCAAGCACCACGACAGCCTCGACAAAGGGGGATTGTTTGATATGACTCTCGATCGGCTGGGGGGCAACGTTCTTTCCGCCGGAGGTGACAATCAAGTCCTTCTTTCGGTCGACGATCATGATGAAGCCGTCGTCGTCGATTTCCGCGATATCTCCGGTGCGGAAGAATCCGTCGGTATCGAAGACTTCGGCCGTTTGCCGGGGCTTGTTCCAGTAGCCCTCCATCACGCTGGGGCCCTTGACGCAGAGTTCTCCGTCTCGAGCTATCTTGACGTCGAGGTTGTCGAGAGCCTTTCCGACGGTTCCCAGTCGCAGCTGTCCCTTTTGAGCGCCGTTGACCGCGATGACCGGCGAGGTTTCGGTCAGGCCATAACCCTCCATCACGCGGATGCCGAGGGCGTGGAAAAACTCGGCGACGTGCATCGGAAGTTCCGCCCCTCCGGAGATGGCGTATCGGACGCGGCCTCCCAGGCCTTCCCTGACCCTGGACAGCACCAGGCGGTCGGCGAGATCATGGCGGTAGGCGAAGATTCCAGTGGGTTCTTTTCCCCGAATCCTCAGACGGGAGGTGTCGCGTCCGATGTCGAGGGCCCTTTGAAAGAGGGCACGCTTGAGAGGCCCGGCGCCGACTACAGAGTCCAGGATTTTCTGCTGGACCTTCTCGAAGAATCGGGGCACACCGGCAAACAGGGTCGGCTTGATGTCGGCGATCAAATCACCGACGTCGTGTACCGAGCAGTAGGCCTTGGAGGTCGTCCGCCACATGTAGATGTAGCCGACCATGCGCTCGAGCACGTGGCACAGGGGCAGGAACTCCAATGCCAGGTCGTTTCCGGTGACCGGGATCCGATGGGCCGAGTGGAGCATGTTTTGGATCATATTCTCGTGGCTCAGGGCAACGCCCTTCGGGTCACCGGTGGTGCCTGAGGTGTAGATCAGGGTCATCAAGTCCTGAGGTTTGAGGGAGGCGGATCGGTCCCAGAAATTCTCCGCCGCCTTTCGGGTGTTGCCTGAGGTGAGGCAGTCGTCCCATGATGCGACGCCGTGCTCCTGTTCTCCTTCGAGTTGTATCAGAAGTTCCAGGCTGGGGCAGTGGTCCTTGACGGTCAGGAGTTTTTCCATCTGTTCACGGCTGTCAACCACCGCGACCTTCGCTCCGGAATCACAGGCCTGGTAGGTGATCTGTTCCGGTGTCAGTGTGGCGTATACGGGGACATCGGCCGCGCCGAGGGAGAGGACCGCAAGGTCAGTCATGTGCCACTCGGGGCGGTTGTCCATCAGGATCATGACCCGGTCCCCGTGTCCGACGCCGCGCTCCGAGAGAGCCTCCGCAATCGCCGCGGTGTTGGAAAAAAACCTTTCGGTCGAAAGGGATCTTGAGCCGGATGGCGTGTGATGGGAATAGTGGCGTCGTCGTGGCGCCTTGACATCGTGACGGTAGAGGTCGAGGACCGTGCGGAGCGTCATGGCGGCCTCCTGGGGGTAGACCCTTTTAGGGTATCACTGACTGAAGAGACAGGGAGAGTGGTCGAAGGGGTCAAAAAGGTCAAAGGGGTCAAAAAGGTCAAAAAGGTCGAAA
>JBDLIO010000332.1:0-4146 GCA_039714865.1 Acidobacteriota bacterium
TCAACACGGACCATTTCGCTTGCGATGTGTGCCGATAACGAGCCCTATCTGATCACCCTGAATCATGGATGGGACCCCGAACAGCAGAGTCTGTACTTCCACTCGGCGCCGACCGGCAAGAAGATCGACATCGACCGGATATCCGGCAAAGAGTCGCTTCCCTGAGGGCCCCCACAAAATATCAACCCGACGGTGCCGGAGCCAAAACCAAGCGGAGCACCTTGAACCCGAGCCCGTGCCCGTGCCCGTTACCGTTACCGTTCCCGAGGTGTTTTATCGCTGCCCATGAAGGGCACGAAGAAATCACCTCGAAAACCAAGGTTCGTTTACACTGAGCCGTCAATGATCCCTGAGTTGAGGAGTCACCGTGGAACAGAGTCAGAACACGAATATCGCAGGATTGCCCGAAAACGCTCGCCGCCCGCTGGAACCCAACGAGACCTATGTGCCGGTGATCCCCGACGAGAGCGGGGTCTACGAAGTCACGACACGGTCGGTGACCATGGGATTGATCTTCTGCGCCATCTTCTCGATGGCCGCTGCCTACCTCGCGCTGCGGGTGGGTCAAGGCATCGAAGCGGCAATCCCGATCGCAATCCTGGCGATCGGTCTCTCCCCTCTGTTCGCCCGCAAGAGCGGCCTGCTGGAAAATACGATCATTCAGTCTATCGGCGCCAACTCGTCGCACGTCGTCTCCGGCGCGGTGTTTACCATCCCGGCGCTCTACATGCTGGCGGCGGAACCGGGTTCAGGAGTCACGGAGCCGACCATCCTGCAGGTGATTATTGTCTCCTTCCTCGGCGGCTGCCTTGGAGTGCTCTTTCTGATACCGCTGCGCTATCACTTCATGATCGAGATGCACGGGCGCTTTCCGTGGCCCGAAGGCACGGCGACCACCGAGATCCTCCTGACCGGCGAACGTGCGGGCTCCCAGGCGAAGATCCTCGCCCTGGCGGCCGGAATCGGCGCCGCCTACGACGGGCTGGTGACGACCTTCCACATGATGGCGGAGGAGATCACTTTTCGTGCCGTCGGCCTCAGCACCCTGCTCGAACGTCAGTTCATGACGCTTCGCCTGCTCAACAACGCGGCGATTCTGGGTATCGGTTACATCGTCGGTTTGCGCTACGCCGCGATCATCTGCGCCGGATCCTTTCTCTCATACTTTGTTTTCGTGCCGCTTGTTCATGCCATCGGGGTCTACGTCCCGGACATCCTCGCCCCGGGCGCCATCCCTATCAGCAAAATGGGCATCGACGAGGTCTTCAAGCACTACGTGCGCATCATCGGCGTGGGCGGTATTGCGGGAGCCGGCATTCTCGGCATTCTGAGTTCCATGCCTTCGATGGTGAAATCGATCGGCGCCAACATCGTCGGCATGAGCCACCAGGACACGCGCTCCATGACCGAAGTGCCGCGCATTGACCGTTCCCTTTCCGGAAAATTCACCATCGTCGGCCTGGTGATCTTCGCGGTGGCGGCGTTCCTCTTCTTCTCCTTCGGCTTGGGGAGCGGGAGTTCCCTTCTTTTTGCGGCGGTGTGCACCGGCCTGGTCATGCTGATTGCCTTCCTCTTTGCGCCGGTCGCAGCCCGCGCCATTGCCATCGTCGGCACCAACCCGGTCTCCGGCATGACGATGCTGACACTGATCATTACCGGCTTCATACTGCTCAAGATGGGATTGACCGGCGGAACCGGCATGTTCGTCACGATGATGGTCGGCGGAGTCGTATGCACGGCCCTCGCGGCCTCCGGCGCTCTCGCTTCGGACCTCAAGGTAGGTCACTGGATCGGAGCGACACCGGCCCGCCAGTTGGGCCTGAAGTTCCTGGGCACCCTCGTGGCCGCCATCTTCTGCGGCATCATGATGTGGGTCATGTCCCAGGCCGATGCCGGGCAGGGATTCGGCACGGCGGCTATTCCGGCGCCCCAGGCCTCGGCGATGAAAGAGATTCTGGTCGGAATCTTCGGAGCCCAGGCCGCACCGCTTCAGTGGTATCTCTTCGGTCTCGGGGTTCTGCTCTCCCTGATTCTCCGAATGGCGGGCGTACCGCCACTGGCCTTTGCCCTCGGCATGTACCTCCCGATGGAACTCAACACTCCCGTCCTGCTCGGAGGCATCCTGTCGTGGTTCGTGGCCCGCAACCGCTCCGACGACTCGGAAGGGACCGTCAAGGCACGAACCGATCGGGGCATATTGATCGCCTCGGGGTTGATGGCCGGAGGCGCCATCATGGGCGCCTTAGATGCCATCACCAATGCCGTTGTCAAACAGGTCACCGGTTCAACCACCGCCAAGGACATCGTGCACCTGCTCTCCGACCACAGTTTCGAGGGCCTCCCGGGAGAAATCATCGGGACCCTGACCCTGGTCGCATTGTGCTTGTTTGTCGTCTGGTTCTCGCGGCGAGCCGAGGCTTCCGACTGATCCGATGGAGCCAGAAGAAGACAATTAACGCAAAGGCGCAAAGACGCGAAGAGAGTTTTGAAATTCATACTCCTTGAAGATGAGGTTCCTTGGCCGGGATCGTGGTCCTCGACGTGGGCCTGGGACAGATGGTGGATCTGATCGGCCCGGAGCGCGGAGTGAACGGCCCGGAGGACGTCAACTTCGGTCCCGACGGATCCATGTATTGGGCGCAAATGTTCACAGGTGAGATCGCGCGCATGGCGCCGGACGGCACGGTAACTACGCAGATGATCGGTCGTGGCGGCGAGAAGTGGCGACCTGGGCACGGCTCTGACCATCGACAGCACACTGGCTGGAATGGACGGACGTGAAAGGCGGGGCTGGCCGGCCTACTATCGCGCGGCCATCGCCGCCTGGCTGGGCCACCGCGATCAGGCCATGGATCTGCTCAGCCAATCCCGTGCCGAAGGATGGGGTTCGTTTTACCTCTTTCACGATGGACACCGGGTGCTTTTCGAACCGCTCGAGGGGATGGCTGACTACGAGGCATTGTTGCACCCTGAAGAGTAGCCCGGAGGTCGATGGTAGCGCCGAGTCTCTATTTCCGGTCCTCTCCAAAGCCGTATTTCTCCGTCAGAAAATCGAGGTCCTTGTCACCACCGCCTGAAAGGTTGACGAGAATCGGTGCTCCCGGGCCCATCGCATCGCAAAGGCGACTGCATGGGCGCTCTCGAGCGCAGGAATGATGCCCTCGGTACGACTCAGCGTGTAAAAGTCATCAAGACAGTCCTCGTCGCTTGCGGTCTGATACTGCTCACGCGCCTCGATGCCGACGACACGTTGGAAGTCCCGCACCAGCATCGGAAAAGGATACGGACTCCCGAACTACCGCCCCCGGGAATCTCGAAATCCGAACCGCGGCATCCACGAAAAAGGGCGGCCTCGCGGCCGCCCTTTGCTGTGATATGAGAGTGTCAGGACCTATTCGATTGAAAAGCTCTGTAGCTCAACCGGCACGGTGTTGACCACATCGGTGAACAGGGTTCCAACCACCAAACCGTCAACGAGAATCGTTTCATTCACATCGGAGTCGGATTGTCGAAGGGCAAACGCGTGGACCTCGACTCCATTCCCGGGATCGGTTGTCCCGAGAATCGACGTGTCGGTATCCGCAGAGGCGTTGATCCACAGCTCTGCCTGATCGGCATCGATATTGTATCGGACGACAGCACGATAGGTGGTTCCAAATACAAGATCGGTGGCCCAGATTGCTTCAGCGGTACTGGTAGTCGAGGAAATACCAACGGAGTAATCGCCTCCTCCGGTCGCCGGCACGACGTCCATGCGCGCACCGAATCCGAAAGCCCCGTCCTTGAAATGGGCGAAATACTCGTTATCTGTACCAGGGATTTGGGATGCAGAGTTCACAGTGAAATCGATCCCAAAAAATACATCCCCCGCCGTTTGGGCGGTGAACGGGTAATTGGCATCTTCAGAAGGAGAACCGTGCTGAACAACGACCTGCCCGCTGGCGACGAGCAAATCACCAGCCGTACCGCTGTGACTTACCCATGCTCCGCCACTGTTCGCAACGAGGCTGCCATCGGCATAGTCGAAATTATCAAAACCGAGTTCAAATAATTTCTTCCAAAATAATTTTTCTGAAAGATTTAATATCTTCTTGTATGTCTGTAAAAACACTTTGCCAATCTTCATGATTTTGCAGTTTTATTTTT
>JBDLIO010000333.1:0-4138 GCA_039714865.1 Acidobacteriota bacterium
CGCACTGTTGCCTTTGGCCTTCGTGCGCGGTCTGATGGGACCCTACATGAGGCCGATTCCGATCAATGCCTCGGCGGCAATGCTGTTCTCGCTGGCCGGGGCCTTTGCGATCTCTCCGTGGCTGGCCCTGAGGCTGTTCCGAAAGGAGTTCGACGGCTCAGAGGAACCTTCGGAAGATGAAATCGAGGTCATTTCCGAAGAAGGCCCTGTTGCCCGGATCTACTCCTTCTTCATGCGTCCCCTGATTCGTTCGGCAATGGCGCGATACGTCTTTCTCGCTGTCGTTGCCGGCCTCCTGGTTGCCTCAATGGGGACAGTGGCCGTCGGCTTCACCACCGTCAAGATGTTGCCCCACGACAACAAGTCCGAGGTCCAGATCGTCATCGACGCTCCTGAAGGCTACACCCTGGAGCAGACCAATGCCGCGGCCCGCGAAATCGCAGGGGTATTCAGGACGATGCCTGAGGTGATTGATTTCCAGGTTTACGCCGGGACCTCTGCGCCTTTCAATTTCAACGGTCTGGTCCGGCACTATTTCATGCGCTCCGGGCCCAACGTCGCCGACATCCAGGTCAACTTTGTCCACAAGAGCAAACGAAAGGACAAGAGTCACGCTTTGGCAAAGAGGGTGAGGAAGATGATTCTCCCCATCGCCGAGGCTCAGGGGGTAGGCATTACGGTTGCCGAGATCCCGCCGGGGCCGCCGGTTCTCTCGACTCTGGTGGCCGAAATCTACGGCCCAACACTTGAAGGGCGTCTTGATGTGGCTGCCGAGGTCAAAGAGGTCTTCGATACGACCGATGGTGTCGTCGATGTCGACTGGTACGTCGAAGAGCCCTCAGAACACGCAGAGATTCGTATCGACCGGGAGAAGGCAATCCGGGCCGGCATCACACCGGAACAGATCGTACGCACGCTTCGGCTCGCTCTCAACGGCGCCGAACCCGGCATCCTCCATCTTCCAACTGCTCGCGAACCTGTGCCGATAACCTTGCGGCTCAACCGGGCCCAACGCGCCCATATCGATGATCTTCTTCAGTTGACGGTCCACGGTGCAGACGGCCGCATGGTGCCCCTCAGCGAGGTCACCTTTGTCTCCCACGAGAACCGCGAGCGCTTCAGGTATCACAAGAACCTGCAACCGGTGACCTATGTCGTCGGCGAAGTGGCCGACCGCTACGAGGCGCCGGTTTATGCGATCCTCGAGATGGAAAAGCGACTCAAGGACATTACGACGCCCCAGGGCGAGGATCTCGAGATCATAGCCACCCACCTCCCGGAGGACACATCGCGCTACATCATGAAGTGGGACGGTGAATGGCACATCACCTACGAGGTCTTCCGAGACATGGGCATCGCCTTTGCGGTCGTCATGGTGCTGATCTACGTCTTGATGGTCGGCTGGTTCAAGAGTTTCATCACACCGATCATCATCATGGTTCCGATTCCCCTGACCCTGGTCGGCATTCTCCCGGCACACGGTGGCTTCAGCGTTTTCTTCACCGCAACCTCGATGATCGGCTTCATCGCATTGGCCGGCATCATCGTACGGAATTCGATTCTCCTGGTCGATTTCATCAATCTGGAAATCCGGGCCGGGGAGAAACTCGAAGACGCCGTCGTCAAGGCGGGCGCCGTCAGGCTCGTTCCAATCTTTTTGACCCAGTTGTCAACCATCATCGGCTCATCGTTCATGCTGTCCGATCCGATCTTCCAGGGCCTCGCCCTGGCGATGATTTCTGGCATCATCGTCAGCACCGCCCTGACCCTGGGTGTCATCCCGGTTCTCTACTACATGTTCCTCAAGGTCGTAGGAACCGACAGCATCATGGAACAGGGATAAGCCCAAGATGAATACTCAACTGTACGAATCAACGATAAGGAGACTGACATGACCATCAACGAAGCCCTCCGGGCAATGGCCGGAATCGTTATTTTGATCACTCTGGCGCTGGGCGCCTGGGTGCATCCCTACTGGTACTTCTTCACCGCCTTCGTCGGACTGAATCTGTTGCAATCCGCCTTCACACGGTGGTGTCCCGCAATGATGATCTTCCGAAAATTGGGCCTGAAAGAAGGATAGGTGCTCGATGAAACTCCTGATGATTGTCGTCGACAGTGAATGTCGCGAAGAACTGGAAGTCCTGTTCAAAAAGGTCGGCGTTGCCGGCTACACCGAGATTCCCGAAGTGCACGGGGTCGGAGAAACCGGTATCCGCATGGGATCAGGCGCCTATCCTGAGACCTCTTCCCTGTTTTTCACCATCGTCAAGGCGGAAAAGGTCTCGGAACTCAAAGAGGCCGTCAGCAGTTTTTGCGGCGCATTTGAACGGCACATGAAGATGGTTCAATGGGGCGTCGAAGAAGTTTCGTAACCTCAGCCTGAGTCATGGACCATTGAGGTTGAGGAGTACGGTTGTGACCACGAGTAAACGGAGATCATTCATGGAGAGTTTTCTGACCTTCGCCCTGATTTTGGCAGCCTACTTCGGGCTGCAATTCTATATTCTCCCCAAGCTCGGGGTGCCCACGTGAGGCGTGCCCAACCCTTCGGCCGGCGGCCGAAACAGTTGCGCCCTCCCCCAGGCTGAAGACGAGGAACCCGAAGAGATCAAGCCTCACTGACGTCATCCCTATGATCCGCTAGAATGTTCCAACATTCTCGTGAGGAGGGATGATGGACGAGTTACTGAGCGCACAGAGTATCGAATACAGAGACCGGGCCCGTGAGGTGGCCGAGAAATACGTCAGGCCCGTGGCCGCCGAATTGGATCGGTCCGGAGACTATGGGTGGTCGATCCTTGAGGGTCTCAAGGAATACGGCCTGACCGGCCTGTGGATCCCCAAAGAGTATGGCGGCAAGGGCGCCGGCGTCATCGATCTCTGCCTGGTCGTAGAGCAGCTCTCCCGGGCCTGCGGCGGTGTCGGGGTGGCCTACGCGGTCAATGCCCTGGGCTCCTTTCCGATTATCCTTGGCGGCACCGAAGAACAAAAGAAGAAGTATCTGCCCGCCATTGCCTCCGGTGACCAGTTGATCGCCTTCGGGCTGTCCGAGAAGGCCTCCGGCTCCGATGCCGGCAGCCTTCAGACCACCGCGCTCAAGGACGGCGATCACTACGTCATCAACGGCGAAAAGAAGTGGAATACCAACGGGGCCGTGGCCTCGGTGTTCGTTGTCTACGCCCTGACCGAGCCGGAGAGAGGCATGCGCGGCATTTCCGCCTTCATCGTCGACAAGGACACTCCGGGGTTTGAGGTCGGCAAACGGGAAGATACGATGGGGATCCGTACGGTCCCGGTCAACGAACTGTACTTCGAGAACTGCCGTGTCGCGGCCGAAAACCTGCTCGGCCACCAAGAAGGAGGCGGGTTCAAAAATGCCATGATGACCCTGGATCGTGCGAGGCCCGGCGTGGCCGCCCAGGGGCTCGGGTTGGCCCAGGGCGCTTTCGAGTGGGGTTGGCGCTATGCCAGTGAACGGCGGCAGTTCGGGCAGGCAGTTTCGTCCTTCCAGGCCAACCAGTTCCTCTTTGCCGACCTGGCCACCCAGATCGAAGCCGCCCGACAACTGGTCTACGCCTCTGCCCGCCTGATCGACTCGGGCGCAAAGAATATCTCCAAGCTGGCCGCAATGGGCAAGGTGTTCGCCACCGACACCGCGATGAGGGTCGCCACCGATGCGGTGCAGATGTTCGGCGGCTACGGGTTCTGCCGGGACTACCCGATCGAGAAGTACATGAGGGACGCCAAAATCACCCAGATCTACGAAGGCACCAACCAGGTACAGCGCGTCGTCATCGGCCGAGCCCTGACGCGAGAGATGAAAAGCATCTCCGATATCCTGGATGTCGAGATCGAGCATTTCCCAGGATTTGAGGGCTGATGGGTTTGGGCTGAAAGTACACGAGTTACCTTTGGGGGTTCTGCGGGAACCAAACCCCTCAGCCCTCAAATCCTATGATGCGCTTCGCGCATTTAAGACAAATTCAACACGAATAACGGGGCCGCGACGCGGCCCCTGTTGGTCAATATCTTGGAAAGCACGCCGAAGTCAGGTCACACATGCGACTCCAGCTTCACCATGCGCGAAGCGCATCCTGCGAATCGTTCGACGATTCGCTACTCGACAATTTCGAGT
>JBDLIO010000334.1:0-4135 GCA_039714865.1 Acidobacteriota bacterium
GCCTCGAACGGCATTTCACGCCCCTCCGAAATCCATCCGCCATCTATCCGGAACAAGCTCCTATAGGACCTCATGGATTACGGAGTGGCTACCGGCGTGCTGGAAGCACACGTCGGATCGCCAGGTACGCAAACGTGGTCAAGGCCCTCCCATTTCAGGCCGTCAATGAAAGTTCCGGAGACCGGCAGAAATACGCAGTCGTCGCCCGGTTGGGGGAGGTCGGTCATGGCGGCTTTTGAAAACTTGCAGACGAGGTCGTCGATGCCATCCAGGTCGGAGTCCTCGGTTGCGCATCTCAAAACAGGGGCTCCGGCATAGGTGAAGCTGCCCTGGTCAATCGTGGTGATGTCAACATCGTAGCTTCCGAAGAACGCAACGGAGACGACGCCGTGGGGATTGACATTGATGCAATTGGGGTTGCTGCCCGGTTTGACATCGATCCTGAGCTGCACGATGCACTCAAAGCTGCCGCCTTCCACCATGACCCACGAGTCGAGGATATGGTCGCCTGCATCCCCGATGGCCAGTTTGATGTGATTGGTCGCGAGGCCCGCCGAGCCGACCGCGGTCAGCGTGCTGACATATCCGTCCGCTTCGATAGCAAACGGAGGAGAACCGCCGAAATCGCCGTAGTCGTTATCGTTGTAGACGCTGTCATTGAGTCCGTTGTTGACGTTATTGATGGCGACCGGGGTGACGCCGTCGGGCAGAAGGGCGATGTTGCTGCCGTTGAGCTGGAAGCCGAAGACGTCATTGTACGCACTGTTGACCCACTCGTTGTATTCCTCCGAGGCGAAGTTGTAGTTGAATGCCAGATTGCTGCCGGCAGAGCCCACCGGACAGGCGAAGTCGAATTCGAGTACACAGGCGTCATAGGTGGTAAAGCCGGGGACCAGTGCATTGAGAAACGGGTCGCCGCCAAGCCCAAGGTCCAACGTGGTGTCGTCAAAGGCGTTCGGCGCCGCAATTCCCGCAACGTCTCCCGAGCTCAGGATGATTCCCGAGTCGATCAGGAAGTTGGGTCCAACCGCCAGCCCGCCCGTGAAGGTCCCACTGCAGGCGCCTGGAGTTACGGTTTCGTTCGTCGTCGTGGCCCCGCCACTGACAGCCAGCAGCTGGCCTACAAGAGCCACGGCATCATCGCTCGAGGTGCCTGTGATCTGTGCTTCAGCTTGCAAAGCCAGGCCAAAGGTACACACAAGGGTTACCGAAAGAATGATGGAAAACTTCTTCACTTTCATCTGTTTCTCCCACTCCTCAAGTATCAGGAATTACTGTTCTGGAAGAACGAAACTCGACAGTTCATCCCTCCACAAAGAACTCGATGGCGAAAACCTCCTTTCTGTTTGAAGGACCGGGTCTTCCTCGAGGTACAAGGGATTTGAAGAACGGATTGAAGAGCATCGTTTTTGACGATCAGACGATTCTGGTTGAGTGCAGGGGCCAACGCTTCGGCCGATTCACGGCCGATGAACGGCGCAGACGGCACAATCGATGCACGCCGAATGATCGATCTGGTCATGAACCCCAGTCCCCCGTGCCTGATGAACAGACATCCCAAAATTTCAGCTCTGAATGACTAAGGTATGTTCAGATGCCACATTGTCAAGGGCAAGAAAGCATATTTTTGATTCTTTATGGATGGGGGTACGGTTTTGGTTTGATACAGGTTGAAAACCAGAATTCAAGATCAGGCCTGGGTTATGTCGTCGAGCCTCTTTTGCAGACGCATATCGTCGTTGGGATCCCTGAACTTCTCGAAATGAATGCCCAAGCCTTGGGGTCCAGGGGCATAGGGCTCTGCGATGCGGGTCACCTCAGCGACGCCCTCGAACGGGCGCGGTTCGCCCGGAAGGGTGAAACTGAATCCGATTTCGGAGCCGACGCCGACGGATTTTCGGGTGATGACGAACATGCCGCTGCCGGAGACATCATGGGTTTGTGAAACGAACCGATCGGTGCCGCCGGCCTCGATTTCGACGCTGAGCTTGACCAGAACTCTGAGGGATCGCCGGGGTTGGATGCCCAACAGTGTGCACAGCATTGCCTCGCGTTCACCCTGGGGATCGCCCAGGGACAGCACGAGGTCAACGCCTTGGTCCAGAAAGATACCGGCTTCGGCGACCCGGTCCGGATCTGTGACCAGGGCGATGCCGGCATCCCGGCTGGCGCTGGTCGGCGCCTTGACCGCGGCAATGAAATCGTCAGTCTCGATCTGGCTGAAAGGGTGTCGACAGATGACAGCAGAAAATGGCACGATATTCAACAGTTCCAGTGCAGAACCCGCACTTGGAACGCGGTCAACTTCAAAAAGCGCCTGAAGCAACTGCGGTGCGACGTTGTCGTAATCTTCCGGTCCGACTTCGACCACCAGAATGTTTGCCTTCTCACTCATGGCTTTGAATTATGCCACATCAGTGACCTCGTTGAGATTGTCGAGTTCTTCTTCGATTCTGGCCCCCTCATGCTCGCCGAGACCGAAGAGAGCTCTGAGGTCCTCCAAAATCCGGTAGAGGTTGGGCACCAGGATCAGGGTGATGGCGGTAGCGAAGACGATGCCGAAGGCAAGGCTGATCGCCATCGGGATCAGGAACTTGGCCTGGAGGCTGGTCTCCAGGATCATCGGTGTCAGGCCGAGGAAGGTCGTGGCGGTCGTCAACAAAATCGGGCGGAATCGTTTGGTTCCGGAATCTCGAATGGCTTGTTCCAGGGGGATCCCCCTGGCCCGTTCCCTGTTGATCAGATCGACCATGATCAGAGAGTCGTTGACCACGACACCGGTCAGGGCGACCATGCCGAACAGGGACAGCAGGCTGAGGTCGTAACCCATGATGATGTGACCCAGAATCGCTCCGACCAAACCGAAGGGGATGGCCGACATGACGATCAGGGGCTGCAGGTAGGAGCGGAAGGGGATCGCCAGCAAGGCGAAGATCGCCAACTGGGCCACCAGGAAGTTGGTTTTGAGGCTGCCCAGACTTTCCTGTTGGTTGCGCTGTTCCCCTTCGAAGTCGAAGACGAGGCCGGGGAAGTCCCGAACCAGGCCCGGAAGCACGGTGGCACGCAGTTCCCGGTTGATGTCGTTGGCGTTGCCGATGTCGGCGTCGACGTCAGCGGTAACCGTGACGACCCTGCGACGGTCAGTCCGGTCGATCGTCGCGTAGCCGCGGCCTTCGGTGACCAGGGCAACGGTCGTGAATGGAGCTTCGGCGCCTCCGGGAAGGCGAACGCGCATGTTCTCGATGTCGGCGAGGCTGCGCCGCTCTGCTTCCGGGTATCGCACCATGACACGGACGTCATCACGTCCCCGCTGAATTCTCTGGGCCTCTTCGCCGTAAAAGCCGGCCCGGACCTGACGCCCGAGGTCCGAGAGCGTCAGACCCAAAGTACGGCCCTCGGTGGTCAGCTCCAACTGCAGTTCCTTTTTTCCGACCAGGAAGGAGTTGCTGATGTCCTTGACGCCGGGGTATTCGGCGACCGCCTCCTCCAGGCTTTCGACGGCCTTGAGCAGGATGGGGAAGGAGCGGTGAGCCAACTGGATGCTGACGGCGTCGCCGCCGGAGAACAGGGAGGACTGGAATGTCAGCGAGACGGCCCCGGGGACTTCGCCGACCTTTTTCCGCCAAAGGTTGACCAGGTGATTCGACGAGACGGTGCGGATGTCGGAACCGAGGAGTTCAACGTTGACCTCGCCGAGATTCGAGGATGTTCCCGAAATCGTCTGCTTGGCCGTCGGTCCATGGCCTCCCTGGGAGGGCTTTTCGCCAACGGTCAAGGAGGTGTGCTTGAGAAGTTTCTGGTCGCTGGCGGGGTCTTCCGCCTCGACCTCGAGCATGACCTCGTGGGCTGCCCTTTCCATGCGTGACAGGATTCTCTCGGTGACTTCAACCGGCGTGCCCTGGGGCATGGTCAGCGTCGCCACCATGTTGTCCGCGTCGACCTTGGGCATCAGGCTGAACTTGAGGTAGCCGCTGGCCACCGTTCCGACCACCATCAACAACATCGCGATCGCGACGGCCATGGTGGCGTACCGCCACTCGAGCGTCAGGTTCAGGGTTCGACGGTAGGGGCCGTTGATCAGTTTCTCCAGGAGTCCCTGGGCCTTCGTTTGCACGCGCTCGAAGGCAGAAAGTAC
>JBDLIO010000335.1:0-4130 GCA_039714865.1 Acidobacteriota bacterium
ACCCTGGATACGGCCGGACGCCTGCTTGATGCCCAACGAGAACGCCACCTCAAGTCTCCCCAAGAGACACAACACATCTTTGCCGATCTTCCCCGAGCCGTCGGCAATGCTGCGGACCTGGCGGAGCGCCTGGATTTCACACTGGACAACCTCGGATACCGCTTCCCCGACTATCCCTTGCCTCCCGGCGAGCGCCTTGATTCGTATCTTCGACAGGTGACATGGGCCGGCGCCCGCAGCCGCTTCCGTCCCCTGACCGCTCGCGCACAGGCCCAACTGGAGAAGGAACTGGCCCTGATCGAAAAACTGGACCTGGCCGGCTACTTCCTGATCGTCTGGGACATCGTTCGTTTCTGCCGGCAAGAGAAGATTCTGGCCCAGGGCCGTGGATCGGCGGCCAACTCGGCCGTATGTTACGCCCTGTCCATCACCGCCGTCGACCCGGTCAAGATGGAGTTGCTCTTTGAACGCTTCTTGTCCGAAGAACGCGGCGAGTGGCCGGACATCGACCTGGACCTGCCTTCGGGCCCGCAGCGGGAGAAGGTCATCCAGCACGTCTATTCGCGGCACGGCCCCCACGGCGCCGCCATGACCGCCAATGTCATCACCTACCGGGACCGCTCCGCCTCGAGAGAGGTCGGCAAGGCCATCGGTTTCTCGCTCGAACAGGTCGACCGGATCTCCAAGCGTTTGGGCGGCCATGCCTCACGGGAGTTCGACGAGGGCCTCCGGCATTTCGACGTCGAACTTCAGGCTCTGGGTTTCGACCCGGAGGCCCGCCGCGTCCGGCATTTCAAGCGCCTGTGGCATGAAATCCACCACATGCCCCGCCACCTCGGGCAGCATTCGGGCGGCATGGTCATCGCCCAGGGCCGCCTCGACGAGGTCGTGCCGCTGGAGCCCGCCGCGATGGAGAATCGCACGATCATCCAGTGGGACAAGGACGACTGTGCCGACCTCGGCCTGATCAAGGTTGATCTGCTGGGTCTGGGCATGCTGGCCGCCATCGAGGATTCCATCCCGATGATCCGTACCCACGAGGGCGTCGACCTCGATCTGGCCCATTTACCACCCGACGATCCGACAACCTATGCAATGATCCGCCGCGCCGACACTGCGGGCGTTTTCCAAATCGAAAGCCGCGCTCAGATGGCCTCCCTGCCGCGCAATCGGCCCGAGTGCTTCTACGATCTGGTCGTGCAGGTCGCGATCATCCGGCCCGGTCCGATTGCCGGCAAGATGACCAGCCCCTACCTGCAGCGGCGGCTGGGCCGGGAGCCCGTCACCTACCCCCACACCAGCATGGAGCCGGTGCTCAAACGTAACCTCGGCGTGCCGTTGTTCCAGGAACAGCTTCTTCGAATCGCCATGGTGGCGGCGGGCTTTTCCGGAGGCGAGGCCGAAGAACTGCGCCGTGCCATGGGGTTCAAGCGATCCCACGAACGCATGAAGGGCATCGAGGCGCGACTGCGCCGCGGCATGAGCGCCAAGGGCATCACCACCGAGGCCCAGGAGGAGGTCGTGCGCGCCATCACCTCCTTCGCCCTCTACGGCTTCCCCGAAAGCCATGCCGCCAGCTTCGCCCTGATCGTCTATGCTTCGGCCTTTCTCAAGTGCCACCACCCGACGGCCTTCTACGCCGGCCTGCTCAACGCCTGGCCCCTGGGGTTCTATCACCCGGCAACCCTGGTCAAGGACGCGCAGCGAGCGGGTGTCGAAGTCTTGCCCGTAGACATCAACCGTTCCGGGTGGCGATGCCGCTGGGAAGACGGCGGCATCCGTCTGGGATTGCGGTGGGTGCACGGCCTCAAGCGGGATGCCGGCGAGAGGATCGAAAGCGAGCAGGAGGTCCGCACCTTCACCAATGCCAGCGATCTTGCCCGCCGCTGCGAGCTGTCCTCGGACGAACTGGAACGCCTGGCTCATGTCGGCGCACTGGCCGCCTTCGGTCTTTCCCGGCGGAAGGCTTTGTGGCAGGTCGCCGAGGTTGGCGGTCGCAACAAGCCTCTCTTCGAAAGGCTGGCGCCGGAGGAAGATTCACCACTCGAGGAAATGCACGCCATCGAAGAGACCATGGCCGACTATGGCGGCCTCAATCTGACCACCGGCCCCCACTTGATGCACTACTTCAGGCCGGAGCTCAATCGGCGCGGCGTCACCCCGACGGCCCGGCTCAAGGACTGTCGAGACGGTCAACTGATCACGGTCGCCGGCGCCGTCATCGTGCGCCAACGTCCCGGCACGGCCAAGGGCTTCGTCTTTTTGACCATGGAAGACGAGGGCGGAACGGTGCAGGCCATCATCAAACCCGACCTCTACCGCCAACACCGCCAGTTGATCGTCACCTCACCCCTGTTGCTGATCGAGGGTCCCCTGCAAATCTCAGACGGCACGATTTCGGTCAAGGCCCGGCGCTTCGAAAGGCTCCAAGGAGAGGCCTTCGTCAAAAGCCACGATTTCTATTAGCTGTCAGCTGAGCATCTTTCAAAAACACCAGAATAGCCACAAAAAGGCACAAAGAAGAGAGGCAAAAATCCCGTTGGGACTGTTATGGGAGCGCGCCCGCAGATCGTCATGACCTGCCTGCCCTTTACTTCGGGGGTCCCACCAGCTAGACCGGCCTTGATGAATGAACGACACGGGGGTCACCATGTTACGGGCCGTCGCTGAATCTGTCGCCGCCCCGGTCGCTGCTCTCTGACGCTGTTCACTGTTGCGGTTGCTTGGTGGCTATTCTCTGGTCTCTGTTCCTGCCTGGGTTGTCAATGGATTCCTCCACCGCAATCCCGAAAACCGCGAAAAATCCGTGTCATTCGAGTGCAGTTCGGACTGGGTCTCGATGGCCAGGGCGGCGAGGTGGGCATCCGTCGTCATCCGCCCGGTGACCCGGGAGTCACGCATGATGCCGTCAAGAATCTCCAGGTGCTGCGGACCAGGATGGAGAACATGGGTCTGCGGGCGGCGTAACCACGACCGGACGTGACCGATGGCCACTTCCGAGGTCAGTGGATCGGTCAAAACGGCCCGAGTCGTCATAATACGAACAAACCCGAGCGAAACGACCCATGGCAACCCAACAGAACCGGAACCGGACATTCGGGCTTCCCACCAGACCCTGGCGCCATCATGAAAGGGAGCGTCACTGTTATAGGCGTACACCAGCAGATTGATATCCGGAATGATCACGGTTCATGCACCGAAAGTTGTGTTCTGTCCCGGGCATCTTCCAACTCCATTTCATCGTAGAGCTGATTGAGTTTGAGGGGATCAACGCCAGATTGAAAGCCACAGGCCTTGGCCTGAACCCGAAAGGGCTCGTCATCCTCAGACGGACCTTCCCCAATACTCAGTCCACGCCGGATCGTCTCGTTGACAACCTCTTTGAAACTCTTGCCCGAGGCGCGGGCTCTTTCCTTGAGTCCACGCGAAAGATCGTCTTCAAGAGTGAGTGTGGTTCTCATGAAAACATCATGATGCTTTCTTATATTGCTGTCAAGATGTCTCAGGAAAATACCACCCGGCAGAAAGTCTCGGCAGTATTCTCCGGACTGTAAGAGCACTCAGCCATGATGAATCCCCTCATTCCTCCGGCGAGGATCTCAAATCCTTTTCTACATTCTTCGCAAGAGATGTTCAGTATCCAATTCTCCGGGTTGCTACACTGCACCGGTGTTGATGAGAGGAATCAACTGCACTCGGTTGACCGTCAAGGCCATCGCGATTCTGGTAACCATGACCTGGGCCCTGCCACGCGAGGCGCTCGACCCGGAGGTTCACCCAACTCACTACAGTCTGCGCGGATGGTCCGCCGAAGACGGTCTGCCACAGAATACGATACAGACAATCCTCCAGGGGCACCGTGGATATCTTTGGTTTGCCACCCAGGAGGGTCTGGCGCGCTTCGACGGCATCAGCTTCCGAGTCTGGGACACGCATTCAAATCCCGCTCTGCCCGCTCGCAACGTCCGCGAACTTCTCGAAGACCGGAACAACCGGCTGTGGATCGGCATGCGCGGAGGGGGAGGATTGGCACGGTTGGACCCGGACGGGACCCTGCACGCGGACTTTTTTCTTGAAACGCCCACAACCGAGGTCCGCTGTCTGCTCGAGGACGCATGGGGCAGACTCTG
>JBDLIO010000336.1:0-4130 GCA_039714865.1 Acidobacteriota bacterium
CCGGGACCGGAGCAGTGCCCGGCTCTTGGCATCAACCGTCACGGATGAAGCAGCCGCCAGGTCATCGCCCGAACCCGATCGAAGAGGTCAAGAGCTGTACAGAAACGGTGCAAGGAGAAGGGGACACTCTTGTTCTCTGGCCTGCGGCGCTGGCCGAGATTCTGTCGCTAGGAGAAGGGGACACTCTTGTTCTCTGGCCTGCGGCGCTGGCCGAGATTCTGTCGCTGAGGTGACCGCCGCAGGAGTGCCACTCTTCCCGAGGTCCGCATCGACTGCCGTATCGGGGAGTTCGCGTGAGGACCTCGGGAAAAGAGCGGCACCTCCCGTCCGAGGGCATGGGGCGCTCTCCGGATTGAGCGTCGGCATCGGCTCCGTTGGTAAACAAGAGCGCCCTTCTCGGACGGGGGTGCGGAGTCAGGCCTTCTTCACCGGGGAGAACTCCCAATCGGACCGCCGATGCGAAGAAGGCCCGACCGGGCTCCCCTCGGCCCCGACCTCAGCAATCGAGTCTCGGCCGAATCCGTAGGCCGCCGCTATATTTCCCTCAAGGGGCGGCACTCTCCCGATACAAGCTCTGAAACCCCTTGAGGGAAATGCACCGAGCGGGGACGCGAAGCGGACCCGAAGGCCGGGGTTGGGTTACAGGAGCCGGGGCAGGCACAGGGCCAGGATCAGGCTCAGGGCCAGGGACGGGGGCGGGGGCGGGGACAGAATCGCTGTCTCTTTGCGCCCCACCGTTCCGACCGCCTGGAGGGCGAAGGGGGCTTGACCCCGTTGACTTGGCGCCGACCTGATCGCTTTCGTGGTGTTCATTTGTTCAAGGGATAACGGAGGAGGAAAGCGGAGTCAAGGGCAAGCCTGGCGGTCGTCGGACGACCCTTGACACCGCTTCCCTCCTCCGCTGGGAGACGCCCATGAACACCACGAAACCGATCACGTCTCACCCGCAGTCCAACAACAACCTCCACGCCCTGGAACTCGCCCTCCAGGCGGCCGGAACGGCCATCGCGCTCGTGGACCGAGTGCCAACGAAGCTCAAGAGCCTTCAGGATCAAGTCATCCGATCGGCGTCGTCGGTGCCGGCAAATATTGCTGAAGGGCACGGAAGGGCCGGTCGGGATCGCAGCTACCACTACCGGATCGCCTATGGCTCGGCCAAAGAGATCGATGTCCACCTTCGGATTCTGGCTGGCGCCAATGCGATCGACCGGCTGGAAACCGAAGCTGTTCTTGAACTCTTCGACCAGGTGCGGGCGATGCTTTGGCGATTGATGCATCCCCAGCGGTGACTGGGCCGCAATCCGCGTCAGCACCCGAACAGCCAACGCCGACGTACATATCAGCGAGCGCCCAACCCCCCAACTCGGGGCGTGCAAGCTTCTTCACCGGGCAGAACTCCCACCTGAGCCGTCGATGCGAAGAAGGTTGGCACTTGGCAACCCACAAGGAGTGCGCCGGCAATCGAGTCGTCGGACAGCGGTGTAGGCCGCCGAGGTCTTCTCCCGGAGGGGCGGTTCCCTCCCAGTTTCTGTCACGAAGCCCCTCCGGGAAATGCGCCGAGCGGGGACGCGAAGCGGACCCGAAGGCCGGGGCTGGAATCCCTAAACACCGGGAAGACCGGACCTGATGCATTTTCCCCCTCCAGAGACAACCGTGCAGGACACCGGTGCAGATGCACGACCTGAAGGACGTTCCTACACCCTGTCTATTCCCTAAGCTGAGCGAAGGAAGGAACGGATCAGCGAAAGAACTCGATCTGGGGCCTCAACAACAACCGCATGACCGGCCCTCGGAATGACCTTGAATTCGGCGCCCGTGATGGACTGTGCAAGGGCTCGGCATTGTTCCTCAGGGATGAATCCATCCAGTTCGGCCGCGGCGATCAGGGTCGGACACCGGATTCGGTGAAGTTCTCCCTCAAGGTCAAAACCCCGGGTCGAATCCATCAGCGTGATCAGGTCGAAAAACCACGTCTTCGGCAGGACGTCCATGGCTGCTCTCGACCGCCGGCGCTCCGCGTGATGACTTTCAAGATAGTCCACCGAATAGGCAGCCGGCTCGAGGATTTCCGCCAGCCGGCTGCCCGGGGCGCCCGCCAGGACCTCTTCGCAGGCGCTGCGCCAGCGGCCGATCTCGACGGCCATGCCCCGGTCAAAGGCTGACGTTGAGGCAATCGAGATCAGGCTCTTCGTTCGGGCGGGATACCGCGCCGCCAACAAGGCGCCGATGACGCCTCCGAACGAGGTGGAGACGATATGAGCCGAAGCAAGCCCCAGGGTATCCAGCAGCGAGACGACGTCCCCGGCATGTTCAGTAATGTCCCGATGGGCGCCCGGCGACATCAGCTGCCCCCTGAAGTCGCACCGAATGACCTGGTAGTCCCGGGCAAGATCGTCGGCGATCGGGGCCCACGATGCCATCGTCATGGCGATGCCGTTGAGCAGTACCAGTGGCGACCCCTCGCCCTCGACCCGATGGGCGATCACGGTCACGGGGCCGGGACCTCGAAATCGATCGAACGCGCCTTCATGAAGGCCTTCATCAAGGGGAAGAAGACTCTGGGCTCTTCGAGATAGACCACATGGCCCGCCCCTTCTATCTCCATCCACCGGGAATTCGGCAGAATCTCGCAGATCTTCTTCTGCTGCCACAGTGGAATCGCCCGGTCCTGGGAGCCTGCGACCATCAGGGTCGGGGTCTCAATGGAGCGGTAACCGTCCATGTTGTCGTCAAGAGAACCGAAGAAAGGATTCTGGGCTTCGGTCAAACGAATCAGGCAGTGGCGATGATCGACATAACGGTCATAAAAGCGCTGCCGCATGGAATCCAGTTGTTCGTCACTCAATTTCGAGACGAAGGCTTCACCGAAGATCTTCTCGTACATGTAGTGGGTGTAGATCTCGAAGATCTCCTCCGACTGCGTGTAGAAACGGAGGGAGATGTCCTGGTACATCGAGAAGAGCTTCTCGTGGGACAGCAGGATTCCCGAGAGCATCAGGGTGTCAATCCGATCCTGGTAAAGCCTGGCAAAATCCATGGCAATGAACCCGCCGTAGGAGATCCCCATCAGGTGAATCTTCTCCACATCGTTGGCATCCATGATCAGTATCAGATAACGGGCAAACTCGGGGATGAAGTAGGGAATATCATCCTTGGAACTCTCCCCCTGTCCCTGATAGTCGTAGAGGATGACATCATACTCGTCGACCAAGATCGGCAGGAAGCCGTACCAGGAGCGGGTGTGCATCGCCAGTCCGTTAAGCAGGCAGACGACTTCCCGTTCGCCCGTGCCGTGGTATTCCCACCAGATCTGCTGCCCGTCAACGTCCAGCTTTCCGGTACGAAGAGGCCGGATATCCTCAGCCATGCCTGAATCCTCAGCCCCGTTTGAGCACGGTGCAGACCGAGGCGCAAATCGGACCGCCGATGTTGAAGGTGGCCGCCATTTTGGCGCCCGGCACCTGCAGTTCCGCCGGGACCTTGCCCAAAAGCTGCCAGGCGGCCCAGCCGACCATGGCCACACCCGAGGCGCCGATTGGATGGCCCTTGGCGATCAGGCCACCGGAGGTGTTGATGCCGCACTCGCCCTTGGGCGAAGCCTTCCCTTCTTTCCAATACCTCAATCCCTCGCCCGGAGCGGCCTTGCCGATGACCTCGGTTCCCAGGCCGCCCATGACGGTGAAGCAGTCGTGAATCTCGGCGACGGAAATGTCGTCCGGGGTGGCGCCGGCCATATCGTAGGCCGCCTGCATCGCCGCGTAGGCGCCGGCCGGTTTCAGGACGTCCCGCCCTGACTTGAGCAACTTGTCGGTCGCCTGCCCATAGCCGGCAATCTCGACGCAATCCGCCTTGGCAACGCCCAGACGCGCAAGACCTTCCTCGGTCGCCAGAATCATCCCCGCATAACCGTCGGTTATCTGGGAACAGTCATAGGTCTTCAGGGGCAGACCGTCAACGATGTAGCGGTTTCGTCCTTCGGCCACGGAAGCCTGTTCGAGTGAAACTTCGATGCCCTTCATCTGGGCATAGGGGTTGAACTGGGCGTTGGCATATTCCTGCACTGCGATGTGCGCAAAATCTTCCTCGCTGGAGCCATACTGCGCCATGTAGGCCTGCATGACCTCAGCAAA
>JBDLIO010000337.1:0-4127 GCA_039714865.1 Acidobacteriota bacterium
GTAATGGCCGGTGGACTCGGCATGTTGTTCGGCCGCAACCCATTGATCGGCCTTGCGCTGGGCCTGGCCATGGCCATTGGAATGTCGGCCGCCAGCCTCCTGGGCGCTGCGATGCCGTTGGTACTCGATTTGTTCAAGATCGACCCCGCCGTTGCCTCCGGCCCCCTGGTTTCGACCATCAACGACAGCCTGGCCCTGACAGTCTATTTCACCGTGGCTACGGCCATCCTGGTGATGATGGGATGACTCCCTGAGTGGGGCTCCCACTCTGTCCGCTGCCTCTGATGCTGCCGCCTGCCACGGCCCCTGACCCTGCCCTCTGACCCTGGCGCCGGCCACCGTGGCCACGCAGCCGTCACCCCTGCCGCCGCCCCGACCTACCGACCAACCAACTCCGCTACCGCCTGACCGGAATCCTCCGACCGGACCAACGCCTCGCCGATCAAGAATGCGCCGTAGCCCGCCTTCGTCAAACGAATGATGTCGTCGTGACCCTTGATGCCGCTTTCTGCGACGCGGACCCGATCGGCCGGCAGCGCACGGCCGAGTTCGATGACCCGGTCGACGCTGGTCTCGAAGGTCGCAAGGTTTCGTGCGTTGACTCCGAGGATTTCGGCCCCGGAATCGATGGCGGCGGCCGGGTCTTCGTCGACGAAGATCTCCAGCAAGACTTCAAGCTCCAGCTCTCGAGCGAGATCCAAGAGCATCGCCGTGCGCTCCCGGGTCAAGAGCCTCTGGATCAACAACACGGCATCGGCGCCAAGAAGCGCCGTCTCGTAGAGCTGGCGTTCAGAAACGATGAAATCCTTGCGGAGGACCGGCAGGGCGACCGCCATCCGAACCTCCGGGATCCAGTCGGGATCACCGAGGAAGAACTCCGGCTCGACGACAACCGAGATCGCCGCCGCACCACCGGCCTCGTAGGCACGTGCCAAGGCGACCGGATCGAAGGGCGCCCGGAGAATGCCCGCTGACGGCGAGGCGTGCTTGCACTCGGCCAGGATCTGGGGCCCGGGCGCCGCCAGAGTCTGCCTCAGCGAGCGCAGTCCCTCGGTCCTGCGCCGGTCGACGGCGGCATGAGCGGCTTCCTCGAGATCGGGCCTCGCCGGTATAGCCACCATCCGCTTCTCGGCTGCCAGAACGATCCGATCAAGGATGTTATTTGAAGAACTCCGATCGTTCACGACCACTCCAACAGATTCTGCGCGCCCTGAAGGACGCACCTCCATTCTTCGTCCGGGTCCCATGAAAATCCAGAGTCTGCAGGCGGGCCCTTCAGGGCCGGCTGCCGAAAGCTACCCACCGGCGACCGCCTGAATCGAACGGCGAGCCAGTTCGTCGAGTTTTCGCAGGGCGTCACCGAAGGCGATGACCTGCCGCGCCTGTTCCAGCCCACCAGCCAGATCATTCACCACACCACCGACCACCAGGGCCGCAGCAGCGTTTAGGGCTACCGCTTCGGAGGCGGCCGAGCGTTCCCGTCCGCCGAGCACCTCCCGAAGCCGTCGTGCATTGAATCCCACATCGCCACCCTGCAACGACTCGGCTTGGTCGGCCTTGATCCCCAACTCGACCGGGTCAATCGACTCGACTGCGGTCACCTGTCCCTCACGAATCTCGACCACCCGCGTCGGAGCAAAGACCGACATCTCGTCCAGGCCGTCGTCCGAGTGGACCACCAACGCATGAACAGCCCCCAACTTCGCCAGGGCCTCGGCCATCACGTCTTGAACCTCGCGCCCCCAGACGCCGACGACCTGACGCCCAACCCCGGCCGGGTTGGTCAAGGGCCCGAGAAGATTGAAAACAGTCCTGACCCCGAGGGCCCGGCGCACGGGCATCACGGCCTTCATCGCCGGGTGAAGCCTGGGCGCAAACAGAAAGGAGATCCCAACCTCGTCGCAGATCGAACCCAGGATGGGACCATCGAGATCCAGATTGACGCCCAGTGCCTCGAGCACGTCCGCCGAGCCACACCGGGACGACACCGACCGGTTGCCGTGCTTGGCGACCGGGACTCCTGCGGCGGCAGCCACCAGCGCTGCCGCGGTCGAGATATTGATCGTGTCGGCCCCATCTCCACCGGTGCCACAGGTATCGACTGCACGGCTCCGACCTTTGATCGGTACCTCGATAACCCGTTGGCGCATGGCGCCGGCCGCCGAGGCAACTTCGGTGGCGGTCTCACCTTTGGCCCTGAGGGCGACCAGGATCCCGGCCGCAGCGGGCTCGGGGATTTCGCCATCCATCATCGCACCGATGAACGCAGTCATCTCCTCCGGCCCCACGTCGTCCCCGTCCAGGAGTTGATTGAGAAGTCCCTTGCTGTCGTTTGTCACGCTCACCGCTCCTTTGTCTTCAATCGTTGCCCCTCAATGATCTCAGAAATCATAACGGGATGTCGGAGTTCCCAATTTCCAGTTTCCACCCTTCTTTCACCGCCACCCCGGCCCGCTTCAGGAATCGCGCCAGAATGTCCATGCCACACCTCGAGAGGTAGCTCTCAGGATGAAACTGCACGCCGAAATGGGGGCGGTTTTGATCTTCGAGCGCCATCACCAGCCCGTCCTGTGTCCATGCGGTCACCCGCAGATCGGCCGGAAGGCTCTCCCGGTCGACGATCAGGGAGTGGTAGCGGGTCGCCTCGAAGGGCTGGGCCAATCCTGCAAAGAGCGTCGAGTCATCGTGGTGTATCGGAGAAGTCTTGCCGTGCACCGGTTCCGGCGCCCGGACGACCTGCCCTCCGTGCCCCTGGGCCAGCGCCTGTTCACCCAGACAGATTCCCAGCAGCGGCACCTCGACTGCAGCCCGAATCAAATCCTGGGTGATGCCGGCATCCTCCGGCCGTCCCGGGCCGGGCGAGATAACGATCGCCTGAGGTCTGAGCGTCAACAGCTCTTCGGGTGTCGAGACATCGTTACGCACGACCTCGATCTCCGCCCCCGAGATTTCCTGAAGCTCCTGCACCAGGTTGTAGGTGAAGGAGTCGTAGTTGTCGAGCATCAGGATCATTGTGTTTCCTTTGCGCTCTTTGCGTCTTTGCGAGAGAATTGTCTTCTTGTCTTCACCCTGAACTCTCCAACTCCTCCGCCATCGCAACGGCCTTCGCCAGCGCCGACGCCTTGTTCCGGCACTCTTGCAACTCGGCCTCGGCCACGGAGTCGTAAACGATTCCGGCGCCGGCCTGAATGTGAACGACCCCACCCCGCTCGACCGCGGTTCGGATGGCGATGCAAAAATCCAAGGTGCCGTCGATATTGATATAACCGACGGCCCCTCCGTAGACCCCACGCCGCACCTCTTCGAGTTCGTCAATGATCTCCATCGCCCGGACCTTGGGCGCACCCGAAAGCGTGCCCGCCGGGAAACAGGCAAAAAGCGCCTGCCAGCCGTCGAGGTCCTCCCGCAATCGTCCCTCGACTTCGCTGACCAGGTGCATCACGTGGGAATAGCGTTCGATGTCCATCTCCCGTGTGATCTTCACTGTGCCCGGGGCAGCGACCCGGCCGATATCGTTGCGGCCCAGATCGACCAGCATGACATGTTCGGCCCGTTCCTTGGGATCGGCCAACAGCTCCGCAGCCAAATTGGCGTCTTCGGCTGCATCAGAGCCTCGAGGTCTTGTGCCGGCAATCGGACAGGTCGCGACGACTCCGTCCCGGACACTGACCAGCATCTCTGGGCTGGACCCGAAGACACGAGCCTGACCGGTATCGAGGAAGAACATGTAGGGCGAGGGATTGGTCAGCCGCAACATCCGGTAGATGGCCTCGGACCGGCACCGGGGAACCTTGCGCCACCGCCTGGAGAGGACCACCTGGAAAATGTCGCCGGCGAGAATGTAATCTCTGGCCGTGCCGACGCTCTCGAGAAATCGGCCCCCAGTTGGCGTCACCTGCCAGCCGGCCCATGGATCACCCTCGGAATCCGGAATGGCGTGAGGCCCACCGCCGTCGCCGGGTTCGACAACCGCACGACGCAACGCATTCAAGCGGCTGCACGCCTGCTCCCAGGCCTTTTCCGGATCTCCGTCAACTCTGGCAAGCGCCACCAGCAGCAGGCGCTGCCGGGCTCGATCGAGAGCAACCACACCGTCGTAGAGGCCAAACCAAGCCTCCGGAAGGCCG
>JBDLIO010000338.1:0-4124 GCA_039714865.1 Acidobacteriota bacterium
CGGAATTCCTTGAAATGATGGATGAGGTTGAAGAGGAAAAGGACCAACAGGCACTCTTTGAAAGAGTGAAGGGCCTTCTTGAGAGGATAGGATATTTCGAGGAACAGCAGAAGATCTCCAAGATCAGGTTCCGCCTCAGGAACCTTGACACGCTCCTTGGAGAGGTGGATTTCCTTGGGATGGATGAAGAGCTGGCAAGAAATGTCGAGCCTGTTAGAAGGGTTATCGAGAGATCATTGAAACAGGAGAACCATCGTCTTTCGGTTGATCGTCAGTTTTCCGATTCGCATCTGTCTCCTCTTCGTCACAATCGTGGTTTCAGTCTGTCAATGCTCTCACAGATTCAGTCAGATCAAACAAGGGTCTGCCATCGGTCTTTCGGAGTTCAATAAAAACGCCCCGCCGGATGGCGGGGCGTGTGGTTTCAGCCTCGGGCTTGGATCAGACCCGGCGGCGAATCAAGAAGAAGCCGGCACTCGCGACCAGCAGGAGCAGGACCATCATGCCTACGAAGCCGATCGTCGGGATGGCCTCGGGCATCTGTTCCGGGATCCCGGCGCTATCGCTGTCGTTGCCTGGGTTCGTGTCGGCGCCCGCACCCGCCACGGTGGCGTTGTTGAAGGTATCGGCCGGATCGATGACTGTGACCAGCATATCGCAGGTAGCGCTGGCGCCGTTGAGGAGATTGCCCACCGGCCAGGTCCACACTCCGCCGACTTCGGAACCGCCGCAGGTGTCGCTGACGTAGGCTACGCCTGCCGGCAGTATGTCGGTCACCACGATGCCGGTGGCATCATCGGGACCGAGGTTCTGCACCGTGAAACCATAGGTGCCGGTGCCGTCGCCATTGTTGGTCGCACTCTTGGTCAGCGCGAGGTCGAAGACTGCCGCCTGGGTGCAATCCGCGGTACCCGGGATCGACACGTCGTCGACGAAGAAATTGGATCCTGCGCCGTTGTTGGCGAAGATCTCGGAGTGGAACGCCAGGGTGTGTACCGCGCCATCGTCATACGGCGCCAGGTCAACGGTCTGCAAGCTGTAACCGAGGACGCCGCAGAGGGCCGAGCTGCCGTCGATCACCCAGATCTGGTTGCCATCGACCGTGACCTCGAGGTAGTCGGCGCCACTGTCACAGATGATCATCTCGAGATAGAAGCTCAGATCGGCGCCTGTGCTGATCGTCAGGTCTTGCGAAACTGAACCTTCTTCGTAGGTGCCGATACCGCCGAACCAACTCCACCAGTCACCGGTCCTGGGGCCGGTCCCGGTGCCGTTCCCGCAGCTTCCGAGATCGCAGAGGGTCGTGCCGAAATTGGTGGAAGATTCGTTCCAGGCCGCGTTCGGCGTACCGAGTTCGAAGCTCGGGTCCGCAACCGCCTCGCCGCCTCCGTTGGAATGGCTGGAGGAGTTGTTCGTGCCGTTGGGATCGGAGATGCCGCCGACGACGGTGGCGGTGTTGTTCACCGACACACAATCGGGGCCGACCAACTGGACCGTGAGATCACAGATAACGGTCGCTCCCACAGCCACGGTGCCTGCGCTCCAGGTCCAGTCCTGTCCGGCCGCGCCACCGCCGCAAGAATCGCTGACGTAGGAGATCTCGGCCGGAAGCACGTCGGTCACCATCACGGAGGGCTGATCGGCCGGGCCGTTGTTGGTGACCTCGATGCGGTAGGGGTATGGCCCGCCAACGGCCACGCCGTTGGGTGCAGTCTTGATGATCGCCAGGTCGCCTTCCTGTTGGTTGAACACGATAGACGCGGTCTCGAGGTCGCCTGTGTCCCCGCCCGCAGCGTCGCCAACGCAGACCTGCCAGGTTCCGGCGCCGTTTTGACCGTTGAACTGGGCCAGGTTGGTGCCGGGCCCCGCATCAGGGAATGGGAAGTAATCGCAGATACCATCTTCAAGGCAGACGATTGAACCGGGCAACCCCATGTCCTCGGCCGAGACGGCGGCTGCATCGTCAAAAGTGACCGGGGCGGAAAAATCGATATTGGAACTGGTTCCACAGCAACCGGAACCGTCATCGACGCCCTCGTCGAATCCCGGGCGGCTCATCAAGGTGAGAACCTCGGCTGAGGGGCTGACCAGCTTGATGACGAGATCGCCAACCCAGGTGTGGGTGATCCCGACCTCGACGTTGAGGTCTGTGATCGTCGTGTCGACACCGGCCACGTCCAGACACACCATCGAGCCGATGGTCCCGTCGTAGGCGTCGTCGGGGATCGCTACGTCCGGAGACCTGTGTTGGGAGAACTCCTCGTCTGCACCCTTCTGCTGGTTCGTGTTCTGAAGTGCGCCGCGATCAAATTGGCTGGTTGCCCCCGTGCTCACGGCAAGCAGTATTACGGCAAAAACTACAAGTCCTCGTCTCATTACAGTCCTCCCTCTTCTTCTCAGAATACTGATCTCGGCAGGATCCCTGGATGGCGAATCCACCATAGAATCCACCGACTGGAGCCGCGACCCGCGCTACGGCCCCCGCCGTTGATGCCGTTCGAAACCCGTCCTTCAAAATTTGCCACTCCAGATTAATCGACTTTTGAATCATAACCCGGCTCACCACGAGGTCAAGCCTCATTTTCGATTTTTCGGGCCGGCTGGATGCTGTGCCATTTTTCGTAGGGCCCAGTTTTTAATATTGCTCAAGTGATGATATTGTCTCGGCCACCAGAATCCGGGGCGAACGGGCTGAAATTTACAAGGTGCCGCAGATGTTCTCCCGGTGTGAACCGAGGTCCTGAGGGGGGAGCTGAATCTTGAGACGAAAGGCATGGGCATGGATGTTGTTGATGGCGTCTACTGTGATGGTCGGCGCACCGGTCGAAGCACAGGTGGTCGCTGACGTGCCCACGGCTCTCGAGGATGTCGGCATCGACGAACACTTCGATGCACAGGTCTCCCTCGACCTGGAGTTCAAGGACGAGCAGGGTCGAACCATCCGTCTGGGTGATTATTTCAAGCCCGGTCGACCGGTGATTTTGACGCTCAATTACTACCGCTGCCCGATGTTGTGCGGCCTGCAGCTCAATGGTTTTCTCCAGGGTCTCAAGCAACTGGACTGGATGCCGTCGCAGGAGTTCGACATCGTGACGATCAGTATCGACCCCCTCGAGACTCCGGAACTGGCGGCCGAAAAGAAGCAGAACTACATGGGCCAGTTGGGGCGCGAAGGTGCCGGCGCCGGGTGGCACTTCCTCACCGGGGGCGAACCCAATATTCATGCGGTGGCCGATGCCGTCGGTTTTCGCTACGCCTATGACGAAGAAACAGCCCAGTACGCACATGCGGCCGCATTGATGGTCATGACTCCCGAGGGTCGGGTTGCCCGGTACCTCTACGGGATCGAGTATCCGGCATCGACTCTCAAGCTGGCCTTGCTTGAGGCCGGCGAGGGCGAGATCGGTTCGCCGCTGGACCGGTTGTTGCTCTATTGTTTTCATTACGATTCCACGGATCGTCAATACACTCCGGTCGCCATGAACATCATGCGGCTCGGTGGTGGTTTGACGGCGTCCATTCTGGCGCTTGCGATCGGCCTGATGTGGCTTCGCGAGGCTCGATCGAGGAAAAATCCATGAAAAGGATGTCTGACAGATGATCCTCAACCGTTTATTCGACATGATGATGCGCCTTATTCGGGCGCCCGAGGACGGGGGCGCTACCTTCTGGATGCCGCCTCAGAGTTCGACGATGGCAGGAGAAGTCGATTGGCTTTTCAACTTCATCCTCGGAATCTCGGTGTTCTTTTTCGTGCTGATCGTGGCGGTCATGCTGGTATTTGTCATCAAGTACCGGCGGCGTGAAGGCCGCGAGGTCGCTGAACCCTCGCCCTCACACAACACCCTGTTGGAAATCACGTGGACCGGCATCCCTCTGGCGATCGTCGTTGTCATCTTCTTCTTCGGGTTCAAGAGCTACCTCAACATGTCGACCCCGCCGGCCAATGCCTATGAAATTCAGGTCTCCGGGCAGAAATGGAACTGGAGTTTCACCTATCCCAACGGATACGTGGATCAGGATCTTCACGTCCCTGCCGACCGTCCGGTTGAATTGGTGATGACCTCGGTCGACGTGATCCATTCTTTTTACGTCCCGGCTTTCCGGGTCAAGATGGATGTCGT
>JBDLIO010000339.1:0-4123 GCA_039714865.1 Acidobacteriota bacterium
AGTTGTCCGAGGAGGTTGCACTGGGAGTCCTGCCGGGATGGGCCGGCCGGGTCATTCCGTATTACCGACGCAGGGTCAGAGCCGACTGGTGGCCGTCCCGCCAGGAAAGAATCGTAATCTCCCGGTTGTTGACTCGTTTGGCCTTCCGGAAGCACGCTTTGGCGGCAAGAGGGGATTCCGCCAACATCGAAGGGCTCGAGGTCGTTCGGCTCAGGGCGACGATTCAGGGCATCCTCGGGAAGCCCGGACCCCTCGGGGATAGTGCCGACCCCTCGCCGGAAACTGACGGCTGAGAGCTGACAGCTGACAGCTCTCTCACCAAACCACCTCGGCCATCGTACAGTTGATGCCGCTGCCGATACCCATCAAGGCGATACGATCGCCGGCCTTGACCCGGCCGCTTTCGACCATCTTTGACAGCGTAATCGGCACACCCGCGGGGCCGATATTCCCGTGGCGGGGGTAGAGACGGAATATCTTTCGAAGGTCAATGCCCATGGTCTTGGCGAAGGTCTCGGTGTGAGCCTTGCCGACCTGGTGGATGACGAAATGATCGAGGTCCTCGACCATCCAGCCCAGCGTGCCCTTGGCCAGTTCCCATGTCTTGAGTCCGACTTCCATTCCGTGATGGAAGAGCTTTTTGGTGTTGGTGATCATGCTGTCGACCTGGGCATAACACAGCCGATTGTATTCGGTGGCAGCGACGGTGACGCCCCCGAGGAATCGATGCTCATCCGGACGGCCCTCGGACCGGCCCAACACCATGGCGACCGCGCCGCAGCCCAGGGTCAGCGTTGCAAAATTGTCTTTGAAGGTCTCCCAGGTTGCGCGAGGATCCAGAAGCCTTTTGATGGTTTCGGTCAGGGCGAGCGTGGTGTTCTCGCAGTTGACCACGATGCCGCGCTCTATCTGGCCCCTCTCGATCATCGTCGATACCATCTCCATACCGTTGATAAAGGCCAGACAGGCGTTGCCAAGGTCGAAATTGAGGCATTTGGGGCCCAATCCGAGCTTTCCGTGCACGATGCTGGCCGTCGATGGTTCCACATAGTCCCTGCAGACCGAAGTGTTGACGACGACGCCGATATCCCTCCGGTCGACTCCGGTCGCAGCCAGGGCTTTCTCAGCGGCCTGCGCGGCGCCCTCGCTGGGAGAAAAGTCCAGGTCGAAGGTTCGTCTTGAGGAGATGCCCGAGAGCTTTTCGAGGATGCCGTTGGAGATGCCCAGTCGACTGAGAGCCGGCCCCAGTCGCCGTTCGATCTCGGAACTCGCCAGCGTGCCCGGCGCATCGATGTGGGCCAGTCCGAGAATCTGAACATTGGAATACAGCATCGTTCCTCCAGATTCGCGACGCAGGGTTCCCAGACTCGACAGTTTCTGGTGTCGCGAAGTGTGGAAAATATCATCGGTTTGAATATTACAAAAGGCACATCGCGGCAAGGGAGGGTGAAGTTTGAAGGGTGAAGGGTATTACGAACCGAAAGCTGACAGCTGATAGCTGACAGCTGATAGCTGATAGCTGATAGCTGATAGCTTCTCTAACACCTTGCACCAGGGGGCGGTTCCCGGCCTTCCATCACCTCGAGCATTGCGAGGGCGTGGGCCAGATACCGTCGCAAAAGGGTCTCTGGCAACGGGTCTGCGGGTGGAGAACTGATCAACAAGGGATTGACCCACCGGCCGTTCTTTTTGACCCGGTAATCAAGGTGGGGACCGGTCGACCATCCCGTGGAGCCGACGTACCCGACAACTTGACCCTGAGAGACCCGAGCACCTTTTCGAATGCCTTTCGCAAACCGGCTGAGGTGGAGGTAGTTGGTCTCGTAGCCGTTTGAGTGTCGGACTCTGACCATGTTGCCCGCTCCGCCGTTCCGACCGACGAAAGTAACCGTTCCGGTAGCGGTGGCATGAGCCGGGGTGCCCGTCGGCGCACCGTAATCGACGCCGTAATGCGGCATTCTCTTCTTGTGGACGGGGTGAAAACGATTGAGGCTGAATCGGGAGGTGATCCGGCTGAATTTGAGGGGGGACCGCAAGAATTGCTTCTTCACTGGGGCGCCGTCAAGGTCATAGTAGCCGACGGCCCCATCGGCATCTGCAAAGGCGAAGGTATTGATTTCCTTGCCGTTGTTGACGAGACGGGCGCCGTAGAGCGTCCCGTAACCGAAGAACTCACCATCGACGCTGCGCTTTTCGACCACCGCGACGAACTGATCGCCCTGCCGGATGTCTCGGAGGAAGTCGATGTCCCATTGGAAAATGTCGGCCATGCGGACGGCGAGTTCAGGGCTGGCCCCGATAGTGTCGATCGCTCCAAAGAGGGAGCTTTCGATGACACCCTCGAATCGCACGATTTCCGAGTGGATGGGCCGCTCGACCTTGGTGGCGAGAACCGTGCCGCCACTTTTCTCCAGGTGGACCTCGGTACGGAGGTCAAGAGTCACCACCAGGCTCGCCAGCCTATCCGAGGGACTCAGCCGGCCGGAAAAGCGGGTACCGGGCAAGAGGGCCCGGGGATCGATTTCTTCAGAAAGGGCGGTCCTCCACCGAGGCCAGTCTCGGCCGGCCAACCGACGGGACATGCTCTCCAGGGTGTCGCCTGGTTGTACTGTGGCTGTCACAGTTGCATGGAACGCCTCGAGCGGACTGACCTCGATTCGGGGCCTATCCGGAGCGGTGTCGCCGCCGGAGATCCGGACCATCCACAGTATGATCAGGGCTGCCCCAACCAGGCCCACAAGGGGTATCAGCCGTTTGCCAATCACTTGAGACTGCCCCAACCGATCAGCGCCTTGGGATCGGGTTTGAGACGTGCCAGGACGGTACCGTCGTGGTGGATCACCGCCAACGAGGGGATCCGATAGACCAGGAGGTGCTTGAGCATGGCGCCGTGCCTGTCGTGAAGCCACTGAAGTTCAGTCGATCCCAGGCCGTCACGGCTCGCGGAAATCGGCTCCTGCAGGGCGATGACGACAAAGCCGAGGTCTTTGTCGGCGGCGACCCGGCGAATTTCGGCCAGACGCTTGACGTCTTTTTGATCCTCCGGAAGCCATGATGCCCACAACACTACGGCGCTTGAACCGTGTTCGGTGAGCCAATCGTTCCAGTCGATCCTGACACCGTCGGCCTTCATCAGGGACGGCGGAGGCGCCGGTTGGGCGAACGACAGGGCCGATGACACCAGGATGTAAGCGCAGACGGCCACGAGGGGAGAGGTCCTCATGAGGAGAGTATAGCGGGTTGCAGTGGATTGGGGCAGGGGCCGGGACGGTTTGCAGCATCAGATTCAGGGACAGATGGCAAGGGCCGGGACAGCCTCAGCGTTCACCAGCGCCCTTCTCGGACGGCGCGTGCCTGGTACGGTTTTCTTCACCAGGCAGTCCCCCTGTCCGAGCCGTCGTTCCGAAGAAAGCCGATACCTGGCACGCCGCAGAGATCGTGACCAATAGGAGACTCTCGAAGTGGGCACTACGCTCATCGCGTTCGACAGGACGCGATGGCGTGAACGCTCGGCGACACCGTCAGCAATAGAGTCTCGGCCAACGCCGTCGATGCCGAGGTCAGTTTTCCCAAGGGGCGATGTCCTCTCGCTCTCGACCCTGCCGCCTTGAGGAAACTGCACCGAGCGGGGTCGCGTTTGCGCGATCCCGAAGGCCGGGGCTGGAAGCAAGCGTTTGGAAAGGAACAGGATTAGCCTGGAGGGCGGGCAAGGGATCCTGGCACCTCCGCTGGGGAGCGGACCCTCTCGGATTTCGTCAACTGCAGAGAATTTGCCGCAGTACGGCAATCACGCTAGACTCGGCCTATGGACAAGCACGATCAGGCTCAGTCTCAGCATTTCGACTTCGACGTCATCATCGTCGGCTCGGGTTTCGGTGGATCGGTTGCCGCCCTGCGGCTTTCGGAAAAGGGCTATCGGGTGGCGGTTCTGGAGAAAGGGAAACGCTGGACGGAAGACAGCTATCCCAGGAGCAACTGGAATCTCCCCAAGTCCTTCTGGTTCCCATGGGTCGCTTGTTATGGCGCCTGGAGCCTGCACCTGCTTCGGGAGGTTCTGATCCTCCACGGTGTCGGCGTCGGTGGGGGCAGCCTTTTGTACGCCAATACACACTTTGCACCTCCG
>JBDLIO010000340.1:0-4117 GCA_039714865.1 Acidobacteriota bacterium
CGTAGCCCTGGGCGATCAGCGAGGATGCCGCCAAGGTAATGTAGTCGTCATCCCCGATGGGACCGTCTTCGCCCATCAGCTGGAAGGTGCCCATGCCGGGAACCGTGAGGTAGTTGGAGACTGTCGTCACGAAGGGGATCGAGGTGGCATCCGGCAGATTGATCGCGATGATGTCGGCTGTCGTCATTGTTGCCAGCGCGCCGAGGGCCTGGCCGTAGAGCTGCTGGAAGACATCAAGCGGGGTCATGGTGATGCCGTCGATCGGAGTGGCCGTGATTGCAGCTCCCAAGATGTCGTTGTTGCCGATCCACAGGGTGACGAAGGTCGGGTCCTGGGCGATCGCTTGCGTCAAGGCAGTGAAGGGCACCAGATCCCCGGTTGCCGGGTCCGGCACCTCCGGAATGCGCAGGACCAAATCATGCATGACGTTGTCGAGATTCCCAGCCATCAGGTTGTAGATATCGCCGGTCGTCGCCAACAGATTAAAGGTGTTGGCGCCCGGTACGCCGAGATTGTTGTAGGGGTATGGATATTCGGCATTGGTCGGCATCCCCGGTGCGCCCGGTTTGGGTTGGATCACCGGCGCCGGAACGAGGGCCAACAGTTCGAGCAGCGGCGCGAGGCCGGGCTCCGAAACCGTCGGCATCGCGAAGACCGGCGCGCCGGCCTGCTGGGCCAGGTAGGCGGGGTAGGAACGATCCTGGTAGTACTGCACCAGACCGCCGGAAACAATGCCGGCGGTCAGGCTGTCGCCCAGGGCGACGTAGCGGGTGAAATCAACCTGTGCGCTTGCCGGAACGGCGCCGAGGAGCGCCGCCAGTGTGAGAACAATGAGTGTCTTTTTCATGGGCATTCTCCTCTCTTTCTAAAATTTCAATGTGGTCGTGATGCCGATGAGGTTGGCTCTGCCAGAATAGGCTCCTTCGTAGCCGTCCAGCGAGGCATTGCCGTTGTCGCCGGTGTGGCGGCCGTCGGTCTCCAGGTACATATAGCCTATGTCGGTCTGAAAACCGTGAAGGTTGAACCCGATTCCGATGGTGTAGCCCGTGCGGTCGCCGTCGCCGAGAAGGGGCGACATCGACTCGACCGGCTGTGGCGTCTCGTCTTCGAGGTAACCCAGGCGTAGGCTCAATTTGGCGCTGGCGCGATATTCCAGGCCGAATCGAATCTGGTCGGCGTCAACGTAGTTTTCTTCGATCACATCGGACAGATGAGGGTAATCGGTAAATGTGATCGGCAGTTCCTGGAAGGAACTCCAGCCCATCGTGCCCCACTGGCCCGAAACCGTCCACTTCTCGTTCTCCCACGCCAGACCGATCTGGAAGTAGTCGGGGAAGGTGATATTTGACGCCATGGCGGCGTGCTCCCCAAAGGGGATCTGTGCACCGAGTGCGGCGTCAAAATCCGGATAGCCTGTTGCAAACTGTCGGAAGGAACCGTAGCCGTCGGTGAAATCCATATCGATCTCGGACCGGTAGAGTGCGCCGATGCTGAAACCGCCGAATTTGCCCTGCAGGCCTGCGTGCCAGCCCCAGCCGTCGTTGCCGAGGCCGTCGGTCTGCAAATGAACCTGGCCGACATCCGCAACTTGTTGGCTATAAGGGTTGATGAAGCCGATGTTCTTGGTCAGGTCGATCTGGCCGATGAGGTAGTCGACACCGAGGCCGAGGGCAAAATGCTCACCAAGTTTGAACGCAAGATTCGGGGACAAATCATAGGTCTTGATGTCGACCCGCTTGGAAATGAAGCGCCCTGCGAAGTCGTCGGCCCACTGGGTGCCCAGACCAAAAGGATTCGTCATCGAAAAACCGAAGGCGGCCTTGTCGCCGAGCGGCATGACGACATAAGCGTGAGGAGGATAAAACGTCTGAGACCTCTGCTCGGCCTGATAACCGTCGCCCGGGTAGGGAGAGTCGCCAGTGAAGGTCTGTCTGGGGGCGATGAAGGTAATACCGAGCTGAACCTGGGTTCCTTCGTCCGTTTGGAATGCAATACCTGCTGGGTTCCAGAACAATGCCGACGGGTCGTCGGCCACTGCAGTCATGGCGCCACCCATCGCCATACCGCGGTTACCGTGTTCAAAAAGGGCAAAGCCCGAGCCTTGAGAAAGTGACGGCGCCAACAAGGCAACAACCGCCACGGCGAGAATCAACTGATGATTCACAGATTTCATTCATCCTCCTTCATTGGATCACTCTCGAAATGACAAATCCTGGGTCATGCTAATCGGTCCTGGTAAGCTTCGTCAAATCATCGAAAACTCCGAGGATCGTGTACCGTAGACGGACCTGACCGGCTTTTTGGCTCGATGGGAGGGATGATGTTCAAGAGATTGTTGGTTGTGACCATGTGCATGGCTGGGGTTCAATTGGCATTGGCAGCGGACGAGGGTCGCCTGATGCGATGGTCGGATGCCTCCGAAACGCAGATCGTATTCACCTACGAGGGTGACCTCTGGCTTGCCGGTTCCGAGGGCGGGGATGCCTTTCGCATCACCTCCCACGCCGGGACCGAGCGGTATGCGAAGTTCAGTCCTGACGGAGGCCGCATGGCCTTCAGCGGATCGTACGACGGCGGATCGGACGTCTATTTGATGGATGCCCGGGGAGGCGTTCCTCTTCGTTTAACATGGCATCCTGGGCGGGATCGGGTACTGGGTTGGACACCGGACGGTTCCGAAGTTCTCTTTCGATCGGACCGGGAGATGCCATTCGGCGCCGAAGAACTCTACGCAGTTTCGGTCGAAGGGGGCATGCCACGAAAACTCCCGGTTGACCGGGCAGGTCTGGCCGCCCTTTCCCCCGACGGAACCATGCTGGCCTATAACAGAGGCTCGAGAGAGGACCGTACCTGGAAACGACACCAGGGAGGTACCGCGCAGGATATCTGGCTGGGTTCGTTGGCCGAAAGGGATTTTCATAGAGTCACCGACTGGCAAGGCACCGACAACTACCCCATGTGGCGCGGCAGCGATCTCTTTTTCACATCGGACCGCCTTCATGGGACGATGAATCTCTACCGGATGGATCCGTCTACCGGCGAGACGACAGCCCTGACCGAATACGCAGACTTCGACGTCAAGTACCCATCGATGGGGCCGGCCGGCATCATCTTCCAATACGGTGAGGCGCTGCATATCTATGACCTTGATGACGGAGAAATCCGGGCGATCCCGGTGACGATCCGATCGGACCGTGTGCCTGTTCGTCCCGCGTTGGTCAAGGCCGGGCGGAATACCGGTTCCTTCAGGCCGGGCCCCGACGGCGAAAGCCTGCTGCTCGAGGCGCGGGGCGAGCTGCTGCTACTCCCCCTCGATGAGGATGAGGAACCCGAGAACCTGACCGGGACTTCCGGCGCCAGGGAAAAAGATGGTGTGTTCTCTCCGGACGGGGAAAAACTGGCGTTCATTTCCGACCGCTCGGGTGACGAAGAACTCTGGGTTGCCGCCGCCGACGGGTCCAATGCGAAACAACTGACCTCGGATAGAAACGGTTATCGCTTCAGGCCGATCTGGTCGCCCGACGGATCGTTCATCCTGTTTGCCGACAAGACTCTGAGGTTGACGATGGTCGATGCCACAAGCGGCAAGGCCACCGAAGTCGACCGGGGTGAGTATGACGACGCATGGTATCGCTGGGGAATCCAGGAGTTCACGGTTTCTCCCGACTCCGCGTGGATTGCCTATTCTCTGGCCGAGGACTCTCTCAACGACTCGATCTTCCTGTATCAGGTGGCCACCGGTGAAAGACTCCGAGTGACCGGCCCCGAGACCAAGGACTGGAGCCCGGCGTTCTCAGCCGACGGGCAGTACCTCTATTTTCTTTCCGATCGCACTCTCAATCCGATCATGGGCCGGATGGACCAGAATCACGTGTTTCTGGACATGACTCGGGCCTATCTGGTGCTGTTGCAGTCGGATCAGGTGTCGCCCTTTGTCACCCCGGTCAAGAACGACGCCGATGGTGAGGAAACGGATGAGAACGGGGATGACGATGAGGAGGGCGTCACGGTTGCGGTCAATTCTGACGGCATCACTGACCGGGTCCTCCTGGTCGAGGGGATCAAGGCCGGTGACTATGACCGGCTCGAAGCCACCGAGGACGGATTTCTCTATCTC
>JBDLIO010000341.1:0-4116 GCA_039714865.1 Acidobacteriota bacterium
AGTGGACGTCGAGTGTGTTGCTGGGGAGCGCGTTGGACATGATTTCCTCCGGGTTGTTCATGCTCTCTCCAAAGCTGGTGGGCCAATCGCTGTCAAGGGTCGCGAGGCGACCGTCAGGCCTGCCCTTTACTGCGATTGGCCCACCAGCTATCCACCCTCAACCTCATGAACAACCCGGAGGAAATGCCAGCAAGAGGAGAATCGATCAAAAAACGGGTCAGCCGTACGGCTTGATTTCATAGTTGTCGGGGGGAGTCGCGCCCAAAAGGTGCTTGACGAAATAATCCCATATGCGCCGCATGACGTACGGTTGTTGAACAAAGTACATGTGCGTTTGGTTGGGCAAGTAGAGTAGATCAAAATCTTTGTTCACTTTGATCAACGCGTCAGCGAGCTGAAGCGTCAATGCCGGGAACGCCGTATTGTCCATGTCACCGCAGATGAGTAAGAGTTGACCCTTGAGCCCTGCCGCGAATTTCGTATTGTCCAAGATCTGGTAGTTCTGCGGTATCGCCGCTCCATCCGGTCGCTCCGAGCTTCCATCTGCGTAGCGCGGAATTCCCATCCACGGCGTTCCGGTACCAGGCAGTCCATGGAAATTCTGGGGTCCGGCCGAAGCAACCCCGACATTGAAGAAATCCGGGTTCTTGAGGAGCGCTCGGGCCGCCAGGTACCCGCCGTTGGAGTGGCCGTAGACACCGACGCGGTTGGTATCCAATGCGGGATACCGCTGAGCGAGTTGTTTGATCGCCGCAACATGGTCGTCCAACTGTGGATCGGCGAAGCTGCCGAAACCGACTTCTCGGAACGCCTTCGATCGACAGGGCGTGCCTCGGCCGTCTAGGGAAATGACCACGAAACCCAGTTCGGCCAGGCTCGCCCTCTGGTATCCGGAGGTGTAGGCCTGTCGAAAAGTCCGCGGTGCGACGATACTGACCTGACCACCGTAGATGGCATCGATGACAGGATATGAGCCTCCTGCGTCAAAATCCGGTGGGAAGTAGATCGCTCCTCTGAGATCGGTCACACCATCGGCCGAGGTGACCGAAAATCGTACCGGTGCGCGCCAACCGGTGGCATACAGCGCCGTTGCATCTGCCGTCTCGAGGTGGCTGATGATCCGGCCGTCCTCGCTCGAGCGCAGCACAAACCGAGGCTCCGAGTTCGGCGTCGAATAGCTTTCGACGAAGAAATCTCCACTGGGCGACAGGGACGGCGTCACAGCCTGACTGCCGAGCCGCCCTGAAGGATTTCCGGATGACCCACCAATGTGATGGTCCGCTTCTTCGGGCGTCAGCAAGGTGATCGTGCCTCCATCAAGCGAGGCTCGGTACAGCTTGCGGTAGTAGGGATCGCTTCCCGGCTCCCTCCCACCGGCAGTGAAGAAAATACGACGATCCTCCGCGTCGACACGAATGATCTCGCACACCGTCCAGTCGCCCGTAGTGATCCGGTTCTTCACGCGGCCCGAATCGAGATCATAAAGGTACAAATGACCCCAACCATCCCGCTCGCTGAACCAAATGAGCTCATTGCTGTCGCCGAGAAAACGAACACACGGTCCGCTACGGAGATTGTGCCCAAGAATGACGCTCGTCTTCTCAGTCTCTTCAATGATGGTGCGCACTGCTCCCGAACCCATATCAACATCGAACAACCGGATGGTTTTCGCCCCTTCGGTGGCCCCGATCGGATAGGGGTGGTGTGCGTCGGAGCTCCATGCGATCGGGGAATTTCCACTTCCGAAGAAGTCGAGGGAGAAACCGTGGGGAGGTTGCAGCGCTCGTTGTTCGCCGGTTTCGACGTCAAATATAAAGGTCTCGGTACGTCTTTGACCCTTGTCACCGAGCAATGGAATGCGAACGCTGATGACCTGCGGTCGTATGCTGCCATTTGCCGGGCAGGATTCAAGGAAGGGATAGTCCTCAACTTCGCGTTCATCCAAACGCTCGACGACGAGCCAACGTCCATCGGGGGACCAGTACGAGTTTGCCGGTGGCGATGGGTATTCCTGACCTGAACGCATGGCGTCAAGTCGATCCTGGTCCGGGAAGCCACCGTAGGAGAAATACGGTCCACCGTCGGTGGTCAGTTGGCGTTCTTCATTGGTTTCAGTGTGCTTGAGCCAGATGTTGTTCTCACGGGTGAATGCCAACCATGTTCCATCAGGCGATGGCAGCACGGCAAACTGAGGCGGATCAGACGCTTCCTTGACACAATCGTAGCGGCTCAGATTACATGAGAATGATGTGCCTGCCGCTTTCACCTTCGCGGTCAATGCACCATCGGCTGAATTGATTTCAGTGACCTGGAGTGCACCTGCCGAAATCTCGGTCTCGATCGACGAGCCGATTGCATCGGCCAGGCGTTGGTGGTCAAACGCAACTCGCTTCAAACCGGTGGTCGCACTCACCACGACATACTCCAGGCCCAAACCACCGTCTCGCCGGTACCAGAATTTGTCTTGGGTCCCGAACCAGCGCGCCTCCGGATTTTCGTTCTTGACCTTGTCTCCAAGATTGTGGCTCAGCAGTGCTTCGGCACGGGCATAATCGTTGTGACTCACTCGCTGCTCGGCAGCCCCAAAGCCTGTGGATAAGGTGCACACCGCCAGAAGAGCTGTCCTTACACGAGTGGCCTTCATCCGTCCCTCCATTCAATCAATGAGACGATCGCTCTGGTCGGCTACTCGATCTCTGAGTCTCCCGATCCGAGGAACGCCATGCAGCGCTCGTACTGTGTCTCGTCCATGCTCTCTTTGAACCGGGCGCACTGCTGGACCACGCCCTCTCTCAGGCGCTTGGCCACGGCCTCGTTGCCCGTTTCTACGGCCCAGGCCGTGAGAGCCGGATCCAGCCCCCGCACGTAGCCGTAGTTCCGTCCTGCAAAGACGTCGTCCACCGCGCCGAGTAGCTCCTGCATCGCTCTTTCGATGCCCGCCGCATCTTCTGGGGCCAGCTCGATTCGCTTGGCGACGTATTCGCTGCCCCACCTGATCCGGGAGGACCCCGAACCGGAGCTGTCGAAGGCCTTGCGGTGCCACTCGAGCGCCTCTTCGGGATCGTCTGCCGACAGATCGCCGCGGAGGGAAAGAAAGTAGTGCGGAGCTATGGTTTCGTCCATGTGCTCGTCGAGGAGAGCCACGGCCTCCTCCTCGAGCCCGGCCGAGACCATCAGGTGCGCCATCATGTTCAGGGTGGACTGGAACTCACCCGGGTCGTGGGGCTCGACGGTCAGCTCCTGAACGCGCTGCTGGATCCTCTCCTGTAGCTCGGTGGGAACCTCGTCTTCACCGGATCCGCCTGTCGGAGACACGAGTTCGAACTCGGGAACAAAGGCCATGAGACGTTCGGTATCCGAAAACTCGGGATGATCCTGCATGGACCGGGCCGATGCCAACCACAGGGCCACGAGCTCGTCACGACCGGCATTGGCTTCGGGCGCCAGCGTCGCGACTGTGGCCGCAGACTGAAGCGTCAGAAAGACCTTGTTGTCCACCCACAGCTCCGGACTCTCCAGGAGGGAAATAATCTCCGTCCGGAATTCGGACCGTTTCACTTCATCGAGTTCGACGAGGCCGGCATCCCCGAATATGTCCTTCACGACGCCGATCCGCGCCACGGCCCTTTCCAGGGACAGGATCATGAATCTTGTCCTCAGCCGAGCCTGGTCCTCGCCGAGCTCGTTGTGGATCTTCCAGAAGAGATCGAAGGCCCCTTGATCGGTCAGCTCGGCGTCGCGGTCTCCCATCCAGGGGTGGTAGGCGATGAGCTCCAGCTCGAGCTGATCCACGGAGGATGCCCCGTTTGAGGAGACATCGGCGAGGATCTCCTCGACAGGACGGAAGTTCTGAACCGAAGCCAGGAGGAGCTTGCCGTACTGCTCCGCCGTCACGTCGGTAGGCATGCGGAAGAGCTCAACACCGGTGGGGCTGAAGATGATCACCGTCGGGTACCCGGCAATAGCAAACTTCTCTCCCCAAATCTGGGCCCTCTCGGTGTCGCCGTCGAGGTAGACCGGGACGAAGTCCTTCGTTGCCTTGATGAACTCGGCCTTGGTGAAGAAGTTCTTCTTCAGGTTGTGACAAGGCGGACACCACACGGCACCCCAGTAGAG
>JBDLIO010000342.1:0-4112 GCA_039714865.1 Acidobacteriota bacterium
ATAAGCGGCGGTATGACAGAACGACTGCATCACTAAATCGGCGGAGAAGTTTAAGGCGGCAAGCTCTTTGATCTCATCCCGGGTCATGGGCGAGGACCGTACGGGGCTGGGCTTTACGCCCTCCGTAGCGGCGGTCTCCTCACCAGCAGACGCGACCGGCTCGACGGTCACGGCCTCGGAACCCGGAAAAACAATCGCCCGCCTCTCCACCCTCCTCCCCGAAAGCGAAAGCCCGGCCGTCGGTGGGGGTCCTTTGACCGGCGACGTGCAGTTGTCGGGCACCCTGGAGACCCCGAGGATCAACGCCGATATCACCTGGGATGAGCCCGAGATCGAGGGCAACCGGCTCGAGAACGCCTTCGCCACGGTTCAGGGCACTGCAGAGACCATCGACTGGACCACGACGCTCGAAGCCGATGGTGCACGACTCAATGCTGAAGGCACGGCCTCAGTACAATCCGCCACGGTGGCGGGGAATTGGCAACTGGAGGCCCCGGATCTCGGCGCCCTCCAACATAACAGCATCATGGCCGACGAACCGGAGATTGCCGGATCGATCACCGGCAGCGGCAACCTCCGCATCGACACAACCAGTTGGCACGTTTCTGCCCTCCTTGAGGGTCAGGAGATCCACGCTCAAGGGATCACCATTCCCCATCTGATGCTCGAAGCCGAGGCCGACCCCGACTGCGCGTCAAGCGGGACCCTGGCGGCCGAGTTCCTCGGTGGCCGCATCGAGGGATCTGGAACCTTGTGTCCCGCCGGTCTCTACGGCGAAATCCAGGCCGCGATCCGATGGTCCGAACTCGATCCCTCCCGGGTTTTTGACACCATCCCCGATCCAGCACGAGGCCTCGTCAACGGCCGACTCAACCTCACCGGTCCGCTCTCGAACCCCATCGGCTCGGGCCTGCTCTCATGGGAAGCGACAGCCGATGATGCTCCGCTGGAATCAGCCGTCCTCCAGGCTCAACTCGAGAACGGCCTGATGACGGTGGTCTCCGATCGTCTCGAGAGCATTTCCGGCCCCTTGACCCTGCGAGCCGATCTGCCGATGGGTGATATGCCCAGACCCGACGGCCTCATGACGGATGCTCCCTCCGGACCGTGGCGAGTCGACCTCAACGGACGCGATCTCGCCCTGGCGCCACTGCTCGCGGCGCTTGACCGAGAAGACCTCGAACCGGCCGGCAGCTGCCACCTAGACCTTCGGGCATCATGGCCCCCCGACCGGGGTGGTTTCCCCGAAATCCATCTCGAACTCGCCGAGTTTGAGATGGCAATCGCCGGACGCGGGGTCACAGCCCAGGCACCCATCCGGTTGGCCCTGGACGACCGCGGGATCGTCGCCGGCGAGATGAACCTCGAGACCGGCCTCAACCGGCTCGTCGTGGGCGGCTCGTACGACCTGCAAAATGGAGAGATCGACGCCTCGATCAACGGCACATTGGATCCGGACATCGCCCTCATCTTCCCCATTCCCCTGACGATCCATCAGCCGGTGACGATCAGTGGGCACATGACGGGGCCTGCAGATGCCTGGGTCGGGCGACTCAATCTGGATCACCCGGGCGGGACGATCGAGATGCGCGATCCCCCACTGGAAATCACCAAGGCCTCGGTGGAAGCTGAATGGAACAACGGCATCCTGGAGATCAACGATGGCTCTGCGCAGGTCAACCGTGGCCTGGTCTATTTCGGCGGCGCCTGGGACCCCGAGAGCGGCCAGGGCATCATCGCCGAAATGGAAGACGTCACTGCCCTCCTCCCTGGAGGCATCGTCACACGCTGGGACGGCTTGATTGCATTGGAACCCGCCTCCGACCAGCTAATGCTGGTGGTTGGCGATCTCGGCCTGAAGTACGGCGTATGGGACTACCCCTTCGACCTGGGGGCCGCCGTACGGGGCGGCGACGACGAGGCTGTCCTCGGCGCCGACGACATGACCCACCGCATCGGTCTGGATGTGGAGGTCCGCGGCGGGGGTGGAATCACGGTCGACAACAATCTGGGTCAATTCGGGGTTCGCTGGAATGTACTGGAAATCGGCGGCACCGTCGCCCAGCCCCGGATCATCGGCGACCTCAACCTGCTCCCCGGCGGGGTGTTGATGGCCGCCGGCCAACCGATCAAGATCCGGAGGGGCCTGGTCCAGTTCACCGGCGACCCCCTGACCGACCCCCTGCTCGAGGTCGTCCCGGAGGACCGAGGCAGCACGATGTCCGGGGATCTCGATGCCTCGGGAACCACCTCATCGCAGCAAGCCTCCAACATGGCTGCCGCAGGCCTGGCCTCCGGCCTCGGCGCCGTCTTCGGCCTGGAGAATACGACTATCAGACCCGAGGAGATCGCCATGGAGACCGATGAGGACACCAGCTCCGACTTCTCCATCGGCCAACAGCTGAACCACAACACCGCCCTCTTCCTGACGACCGACCTCCGGAACAGCCAGAAGCGCACGACCCTTCTGCAACTGTGGCGACTCCCCTCGTTACCCGGTCTGACCCTTCAGGCCATGACCCGAACTGACCCCGGAGAAGCGGATGTCAAGCTGCTGCAACGGTTCAGCTGGGGCGGAACCCAGGCCACCGGCGAGCAACCCCAGTTGCACAAGGTGCACCTCGAGGGGGAGTGGCCGTGGTCGAAACGGAAACTCCGCAAGGCAACAGGCCTGGTTCGCGACCAACCGTGGGACCCGTTCTTCCTCTTCCTTGGAGACATCCGGCTGGAAAAGAAACTGACGGAGCGCGGTTGGCCGGAGGCACGGGTCGACAGCCGGGTCGAAGGAACCTCCGAACGACCCATCGCGGTCTTTACCTGCTCTCCCGGCCGACACGTCGAATTCACCTTTGAGGGCGACAAGATCGGCAAGGCCCTCAAATCGAGTCTACGGCCGCTCTACCGCTTCCCCCCATTCGAGCGGGCCGCTTTGGCCGAAATGAAACGTCTGGCCACACGACACCTGTGGGCCGGAGGACACCCCGAAGCCACGGTCAACATGGTCTCGGATGGAGAGGGGCAGGTCACGGTCTCCGTCGATAAAGGTCCGGAGACGACCCTTCGAGGGCCGATTCTCGAAGGAGTGCCCGAAACCGCCGCTCCCTCACTGATGGTGCTGCTCGGCCAACCGACCGAGCTGACCGAAATCTCCGCAGACCCCACCCGAGCCGAGAGGGTTGTGCGGCGCACCCTTGCGACCGATGGATATCGAGACGTGCGCTCGGTCGAGACCTGGACCGAAGCCGCGGCCGACGGCTTCGTCGAGGTCCACCTCAGGGTCGACCCCGGGCCTCTTGCCCATGCCGTGCACGTTGATCTTGTCGGTTCAGACCCCCTGGGCTTGACCGACGCAGAGGATTTCGCCATCCGATCGGACATGGTCCTGGACCGGGGAACAATCGACAAGGCGGTCGCCTCGCTGCGCCGGTCCTACCGAAAGGAAGGCTTCACCGAGGTGCGGGTGCGATCCCAGATCTACGAGTACGACGACCTGCAGTGGGCCGTTCTCTTGACTCTTGATCCTGGATCGACGGCAATTGTTGACCGGATTGAGGTCTCGGGGCGACGCCATCTCAGCGAGAAGGCCCTGCTCGAAGGCCTCCCCGTGCAACCGAATGGACTCTTCCTTCTGGACGATCTGGACGACAGCGTCGCCCGACTGGCCACCTTTGAACCGATTGACCGCGTGACGGCGACAACCCGTGCCGATGGCGATCGAGTCGTCGTCGATCTCGACATCATCGAGAAACCACGCTGGACGGGCGAGGTCGGCGGCGGATGGAACTCGGACCGCGGCGCCACCGCCCGGGTAGGCATCAACGACAACAACCTCTTCGGACGGGGCTTCCGCCTGGGTCTTCGGGGCCGGTGGGAACAGGACTTCCTCCAGGGCCGCATCATGTTGGCCCTCCCGCCCCTGCCTGGTGGGCGTTTTTCGGCCAGCCTCAACGCCAGCTACACCGAGGATGTGCTCCCGGCGGAGTTCGAAGGTGACATCGTGATCAACGAGCACATCCACGAAGCCGCCTTCGAGGGCCACTACAGGATCAAGCCCGGCCTGTGGACCCGAGGCTATTACCGATTTACCCGAACGCGGACTTTCGAGGAGGATC
>JBDLIO010000343.1:0-4098 GCA_039714865.1 Acidobacteriota bacterium
GCGACTTTTGAATAATCGGCAGCCAATGCCGTACCTTCCATCCTCTTCTCGACACCTGGCATCGACGCTGCCCGAAAGTCCTCGTTGGCATCGGCCAGGTTGGCCAGAGGCGCGGTGGCGGAGAATTGGGTCATGGCAAGCACCAGGCTCGAGGCCTGCAACGCGTCGGTCAGGTCGACTTCGCCCCCAGCCTGTTGACCGGCCGACGGGAGATCAGCATTGTTCCCCCCGGTCGCCGGAAACTCCAGCAGAGGGTTGACCGTGAACCCCCGATCCTCACCCAGGCCGACCAGAGCGTCGCGCCACTCGGCCGCCATCACCCGGCGGGCCTGCCAGCCTTCGTCATCGACGACGCCTTCGCGCGGCACATCGACCATCACCGTCACTTTTTCACCCTCTTGCGGGTCGAAGACATCGATAAGGAGCTTCTCTAAATCGAACATCACTACCTCCGGAAGGGGCATTGTAGTGGAGCGACCAGCTATCAGCCATCAACTGTCGGCTTAAGCGTAAAACCCGAGGAAAAATCCACGAAGAGGAGAGGAGAGAATAGCCACAAAAAGGCACAAAGATGCACGAAAGGAAACACAGTGGACAATCAGATTCTCGAATAATTCTTACAAATCAATATTAGGCATTTTTTCCTCCGTTTTTGTGCCTTTTCGTGCCTCTTTGTGGCTGCTCTTCTTTTTTTCCTACAAAAACACTCCAGGGCTGCTTGCCTTATTTCTGCCCGAAAATTCCTCGGATCGCCAAAACATCGCCGCATCCGCGCCTCGCCGGGGCGAGATCGTTGAATCAACGAAAGGAGGCCCACCATGGCCAAAGATGACAGATTCACCGTTATCGTCGTAGTTCTCGTAACCCTGATAACCGCCGGCGCCTTCCTCTGGTCCCACTGGGGATCGCTGGCAATCTCGACCCGCCCGAACGCGACCGATGTCGCGGCGTCATCCGCGGAAGGCCAAACGGTTCCGGACGCCACGCCGGCCTTGACCGAGAATTCGGCGCCGAAGGGCGTTGTCCCGGCTGTTTTTGAAATTGAAGCAGCTGCGGAAGAAGTGGTGCAGGCCGGCAATCCTGCCGTCAGTCCCGGAGACCGCACACCGGCCACACTCGAAAAACTGGTTCACGGGTGGACCGCCCCCGACCTGCCGGCTGCTTCCGAGATCCTGGTTCGCAGGGACCGTGACGGCCGAATGGTCGTTGCCTCCGGAACCCGGCGGCGGTACGAAAGCCTGAGGCAGGACATCCAGGATCTCAATCCTTCCGACATCGACAGCACCCTCCTTCGGCTCGCGGGATCGTCGTCAACCGACGCAGAGTTCTTCCGCGCCGCCCTGATCGAGACCATCGATTCCGTACTGGCCATCGAGATCCCCGATGTCGAACCGGACATGGTCGCCGGCGTCAACGCGTGGCAGTTCGCCGACACCGAATACCGGTCGCTCTCACCGGCACAACAACACCTTCTGCTGATGGGCAGGGACAACGCTCGGGCAGTGCGCGCCAAGATGGTTGAAATTCGTCAACATCTCGGGGAACCCGACGGCATCGAACCCGATCAACCATCGAACCGGAACGAGCCTGTCGTCATCGCTCACTCTTTGCCGTCAGACGCGCCGATCGACGAACTGATCGAGCCCTGACGCCTCTCTGGCCCCGACTCCCGCGCGCCTCTCATCCCTGAGGGGCGTGCGGTTTTGGGGCTGTCATCTCTCAGCTTCTGTGCTTGCTTTGATGCGGGCCCTGAAGGACCCGCCTACTGCCCCTTTGACCGCTTCGACCTTTTTGACCTCTTTGACCTTCATAGCTGACAGCCGTCAGCGCTCCCGCTACACTGCCTCCCATGAAAACTGCCACCAACACCCCGTTCAAAGCAGCCGTCGTCGGCACCGGCCATCTGGGCCGCCACCACGTCCGCATCCTCTCCCAGCGTCCGGACATCGATTTTCTCGGCGCCTACGACACCAACGCCGAGCAACTGGCCGCGATCACCGGCGAGCACGGCGTCCAGGCCCTGCCTTCGATCGAAAGCGCTCGGGACGCTGACCTGGTCGTCGTCGCCACACCGACGATCGCCCATCGTGAAGTTGCAGGGGACCTGCTGGCGGCCGGCTGCCACGTCATGGTCGAAAAGCCGATCACCACCACCGTCGCCGAGGCCGAGGAGTTGATCGCACTCGCAGACGCCAATGACCGCGTGCTGGCCGTCGGCCACGTCGAGTTCCACAACCCCGCCGTCCAGGCGGCGTTGGATCTTGCCGGAGGCGTGCGCTATCTGGAAACCCAGCGCCTCTCACCCTTCACGGCACGGTCGGTCGACGTCGACGTCATCCTCGATCTGATGATCCACGACCTGCAGATCACCCTGGCCGTTGCCGGAGAAGAACCCTCCGACATCCGCGCGGTCGGCGTCAACGTCCTGACCGACAAGGTCGACCTCTGCCACGCATGGGTCGAATTCCCCTCAGGCCTCGTCGCCAATCTGACCGCGAGCCGGGTTTCGGCCGAGCGCATCCGCAAGCTGCGCCTCTTCGCCAACGAGGGCTACTTCTCCATCGATTACGCCGAGCAAACGGTCCAATCTGCCCGTCTGGTCAAGAGCGCAGGCGGCGCAGACATCGAGCCACGCCTCGTCGAGGTCCAGAAACAGGAACCCCTGGGCGCCGAGATTGACGCCTTCGTCAAAGCCTGCCGCGGGCAGAAGGCTCCGTTGGTCGACGGCCGGACCGGCGCCGCCGCCCTGGCCGCCGCCATCAAGGTCCGGGAGTCTGTGGAGTCACGGTAAAGAACGTCGAACGTTCAGAGACCGGCCACCATCACGAGCGCCCATTACCCCAAATCGGGACGTGCCTGGTACGGCTTTCTTCATCAGGCAGGATCCCCGCCGAGCCGTTGTTGCGAAGAAAGCCGATACCTGGCAATCCACGGCGACACCCTCAACGATCGAGTCTCGACCGAGGGCAGTAGGCCGCCGAGGGCCCAATCCTCATGGGGCGAGTCTCTTCATCGTTCTATCAATGCTGCCCCTTGAGGATTGTGACCGAGCGGGAGCGACCGGCAGTGGTTTGGCAAGGCACCGATTTCAATGCGCTCCCGAAGGCCGGGGTTGAAATCCAGACTCCCCCTGCTGTCATTTCAACTCAAGGCGGGTTAAGCTGCAAAAGGAACCATGGCTAAATACACCAGCACGATCGACTCTCCCTGCGGTCCGTTGCAGATCGTGGTCAACGCTGACGGCATCCTCAGCCACATTGAGTTTCTCGAGGTGCTGACCGGACCGACCGTCGTCGACCGGCTGAAGGCCGACGACATCGAGGTTCTGCACGACACCGGCCATACCAACGAAATCGAAAGCGAGCTCAAAGAATACTTCGCAGGCGAACGCGTGGCCTTCGAGATTGAAATTGCGCCGGAGGGCACCCCGTTTCAGCTCCAGGTCTGGAATGAACTGAAACTGATCCCGTACTCAGAGACCCGGAGCTACGGCGAAATTGCCAAGGCCCTGGGCCAACCCGGCGCAACCCGCGCCGTGGGCGCCGCCAACGGGGCCAACCCGATCCCCATCGTCATCCCGTGCCACCGCGTCGTCGGTTCAGACGGCAGTCTCGTCGGTTTCGGCGGCGGCTTGAAGAACAAGGCCCTGCTGTTGGCGATGGAACGACGTTATTGGCCCATCGAAGACGACGACGAGCAGATGATGTTGGATTTTGAATAGGGTCCTGATGTGGAGAGGCTATAATAACGCCAGAGACGAGCCCGCATTTCTCCTCTTGTTTCCCTTTTTTATCTTCATGAGAGCTTCTGGTTTTGATATTGGCTCTCAATGCAGCAACGGCATTTTGCCCATCTCGGCCCCGGCATCTTGACATTGATGCAACAGCACGATAGAAGTCATCAGTCAAACACCCTCACTGCCGCGCGTGCCTGGCATCGTTATGCGGTTGCAGACACACCTTGGTAGTGGCTGGTGATTCGTTTTCGTCAGACGCCACCACAGGTGGCACTTCACGGGAGGTCATCGAATGAGAAACCTGGTTTTGGTATCACTCAGCATAGCGATTCTCGCGTTAGTCCTGGCTCCGCTCAGCGCCA
>JBDLIO010000344.1:0-4097 GCA_039714865.1 Acidobacteriota bacterium
GGGCATTCAATCAGTCTCCTCGGGGAGATACTGTACCGGGACCGTGGCGTGGGCGCTACAATGTGGCGGCGATGGATTTTTTCCGACCTGAGGTCATTCCGGCATGACAGGGCTCCACAGGAGGGGTTCTCGCACCGTGTCCGCTCCCTTTCGATTTTTGAGGGCCTTGCTGGGGCGTGACCGGCCTGCCTACATCCACTACGCCGTGACGACGAAGTGCAATTTGCGGTGCCGGATGTGCGAAATCTGGAAACGAGAGGCGAAGGACGAGCTGGGGTTGCCTGAAATCGAAGAACTGGCCGCAGTTCTGGCGGAGGTCGGTTGTGTGCAAATCAGCCTCGGTGGTGGTGAGCCGGCCTTGCGCGACGACCTGCCGGACATCGTTGAGACGCTCATGGCGCATGGCCTCAAGGTTCGGGTCCTGACCAATGGTGTCGCGATGACCCCGTCCCTGACCGACCGCCTGTTGGCCAAGGGGCTGACGGAAGTCTCCTTTTCCCTGGATTCGCTCGACCGGGAGCGGCAGGAGCGGGTCGACGGCGTGTCCGGGTCGTTCGACAAGAGGCTCAAAAACCTCATCTACCTGGCGGAGAAACTCCCCCGAAAGGGCAGCCTGCCGATCCTCAACACCGTGGTCACACCGGATAATCTCCACGAATTGCTCGAGATTGCTGACGTCGCTGCCGATATCGGGTTCCAGGCTTCCTTCATCCCCATACACCTCCCCGCCGCCGATGAGTCCGAGCATCGCTTTTTCGGCCAGGCCTCCGACTGGCGGTTCGGGAAACACAGTGAGAAAGACCTGCACCAGGTCTTTGCCGGCCTGGTTGAGCGAAAGCGAAGGGGCGCCCCGATCATCAACTCGACGTCGTTTCTCTCTGAGAGCGTCAACTACCTGATCGACGGCCAGGCCACATGGGAGTGCAGGGCGGGAGAACTCTTTCATTCGATCAGTCCACAGGGACAGGTTGCCCCGTGCCATGCCTTCGAGGGACTGTGGGAGTCCGACTTTCATGAGCTGCCTCACTTGATCGGGTCGCAGGCTTTCCTGAAAGACGTTCGGAAGCGCGTCGCCGACTGCGAGGGGTGCTTCAGGCCGTGTTGGGCCGAAATCTCGTTCATGATGCTGGAGGGTCGGGCACTGCGCGAGATGGTCAGGATCCAGGCGAGATCGCGGTTCTCCGGCCGAACGATCGATGCTGCCGCCGTCTGGCGTCGGGTTGAAGCGGGGGCTTCGGCGTGAGAGTCCTGCTGATCAATCCGACGCAGGCCTTTGCGATCGACTCCGAGGCCGGTGGCGCTGTTGAAGATGGCGCTGGCTGTTATCCGCCCCTGGGGCTGATGCACCTGCAGGCAGGCCTGAACGCTTCCGGCCGTCACGAGGCCGAGGTCTTCGATGCCAATCTCCTGGGGGTGGCCTACGAAGAAGGGCTCGGCATTCGCATCGGAGAGTTCGAACCTGATTTGATCGGCCTCATGGCGTTGACGCCCAATCTGCCGAGCGTCGTTCATACGGTGGACACGGTCAAGCGCCTGCAACCCTCGGTCAACCTCGTCATCGGCGGGCCCCATACACGGTTTTTTTCGAAGGAAACGGCCACGCTGCAAGGCGTTGATTTCGTGCTGCCGGGTGAGGCGGAACAGACCCTGCCGATGTTGGCGGATCAACTGGAAGCGGGTCGAGGGCCACTTCAGGTCCCCGGTTTGGTGACGAAGGCAGGATTACCTCAGGTGCCTGGAGAGAGTGCACCACCGCCGGTGGATCTCGACGCCCTTCCCATCCCGGACCGGAAGGGAACGGACATCGGCGCCTATCGCGGCATCGGAGGGATGGACAGCGTTTTCACAACGATGATCACCAGCCGGGGCTGCCCTCACCGGTGCACCTTCTGTTCGACGCCTCGAGGGGCATTCAGGGCCCGAAGCGTCGCTTCGATCGTCGAGGAGATGTCCCGATGTGCCGAGCTCGGAATCGAACATGTCTACTTCCTCGACGACACCTTTCCGACCACGGGAAGCAGGGCCCGGGAGCTATTCGAAACTCTTGCCGGGAGGCCGGATCTTCCTTCCTGGAGCTGTCGGACGATTGCCGGCGGCTTGACCGAAGAGACCCTGTCACTGATGAAAAACGCCGGGTGCCTGCGGGTGCAGGTCGGGGTCGAGACCTGGTCCGACGAAGGCTTGAATATCCTGGGCAAGAGCACCTCGATCGAGAAGATCCGGCGGACTTTCGCCGCCGCCCGCAAGGTCGGCATGCCGTCGGTCGCCTACTTCATGCTGGGTCTGCCCCACGAACGAAGCGCCGACGACGTGCGGCGGTTGGGGGTCTTCGCTCGCAGGCTCACTCCGACCTATGCGATGTTCAACGTTCTGACCCTGTATCCCGGCACCGAGCTGTTTCGGCAGGCGGTGGCTAAAGGTCTGGCGTCGGACGATGTCTGGCGGCAGTTTGCCCTGCAGCCCGATCAGCACTTCGAACCGCCGCTCTGGGATGAGTTTCTCGGGCGCGACCAACTCAACGCCCTCCAAGATGAAATCTACCGCTCCTTCTATCTGAGGCCGGGCGTCATCCTTCGAGAGGCCCTGGCAGGCGGCGGGCTTGGACGTAAGGTCAAGGCGGGACTGCGGATGGTCTTCGGTTCAAAACGGGCTCAGGTATGACCAAAGTTCTGTTGATCACGCCGTACGGGTACCAGAACACGGGCATCCGCCTTCTGTCCGCCACCCTGCGAGAGGGTGGATTCGATGCGCCGATCCTCTTCATGAAGGCGTGGCGCAACAACGATATTGAGCCTCCGACCGAGAGTGAATTCCGGCTGCTTCAGGATGTTGTCGAGAAAACCGCTCCCGACATCATCGGAATCGGATTCGGCACGCCCTACCTCAAGATCGTCACCGAGATGACTGAGCGGCTGCGGGAGATCAGCGACGCCCACATCATCTGGGGGGGCGTGCACCCGACGATTGCCCCGGAGGACTGCATCGGAATCGCCGACAGCGTCTGTGTCGGAGAGGGTGAACGGCCGTTGTTGGACCTGGCCGGGGCCTTCCGGGATGGGACCCCGATCGAAGAGACGCCCAATCTCTGGGTTCGAACGCCTGACGGCGTGTGCAAGAACCGGCCGCGGCCCCTGCTGCAGAGTCTGGATGACCTGCCCTATGCCCATCTGGCGGAGGCCGAGATGGCCTCGATCGAGGACGGACGGCTGCAGCACGGGAACCCCTCGGAGGACAACGCGCTCTACCGGATCTTCGCCTCGAGGGGCTGCCCCTTCGGCTGTTCCTTCTGCTACAACAGCCAGTTTCGTCAGATCTTCGACGGCCTGGGGCGTTATCACCGCACGCGCACGGTCGAGAGTGTGTTCAAGGAGTTGGAGGCGGCCGTCGAGCGATTGCCGAAACTGCGCCGCATAAGATTCGACGACGACACCTTTGTTTTCCCGCGGGCGTGGATCGAGCAATTCACCCGAGAGTATCCCCGCAGGATCGGTCTGCCGTTCGACATCCTGCTCAACCCCCAGGCGGCGGACGAAACGACGCTCCGCCTCCTCAAGGATGCCGGCCTGGTCCATGTGCAGGTCGGCATACAGAGTGGTTCCGAGGACGAGGTCGAGGAGCACTTCAGCCGGGAGGGCTCCAATGCCCAAACCCTGGAACTTGCACGGCTGTTGAACGATATCGGCATCGAAGTCACCTACGATCTGATCCTGGACAACCCCCTGGCTACGCGGCGGGACAAGGAGGCGATGATCGACCTTCTGCTGCAGCTGCCCCGGCCGTTCGCCCTCTTCATCTACTCCCTGACGCCCTTCCCCAAGTCGGAGATCACCGACAGTCTGCTGGAGAAGGGCCTGATCTCGCCGGAAGACGTCGAGGGGCGGGCGACCAAAAGTTTTGAACAGTTCCGCCTCTCCCTGGGCTACCCCCGGCCGGCAGAAGAGACCTTCTTCGCCAGCCTGATCTCGATGACGTCGAAGGGCTTCATCCCAGGGCGCCTGATCAAGAGTCTCAGCCGGAATGCCTTCCTTCGGTCTCATCCGGCGCCGGTGCGGTGGGTCGCCGAGGCGGCCAATGTTGTCAAGCTGTTCGGTGTCGCC